>JAISEW010000121.1 GCA_031263945.1 Gracilibacteraceae bacterium
CCAAGATAGCTTGAAAGCTGAAAATCGAGAGCGTTGGGGCCGTTCCTTACGATTTTGGCGTATTTTATGTTGTCACAGAGTTCGTGAATGGTGGCGATAGTGTCCGCGTCGTTATCAGAATAGAACAAAACGATATCATCTTGTTCCGACTGCGATTTGATCCCTTTTAGTCCGCCGATGTGGACGTTTTCAAAGTCTACTAAAAATATACGTTTCAATTTTATAAAACCCACCATCTGTTTGCATATTTTCGCTTTTCCTTGGAAAATATTACCAATATTGGGTCAGACGTCGGGACGCTGTCCCCTACAAGGCCGTCCACCGCCCTTACCGTTGGCGGCATTACCATAACATCGTGACGGGGAGTGGATTCCGGCATGAAGCCGGAATGACGGAGGAAGTCCCCATTCTCTCAACTCTCCACTCTCCTCTCTCAACTCTCAACTCCTCTCCCGTTATCAGTTTTTTATCAGGGCAAAGGAGAAATCAGCGGTGACGCACAGGATCTCGCCGACCCAGCCTTTGCCGGAAGCGAAAAAAAACGGGCTTTTCGCTTTGGTGATGACGCTTTCGACGCGCAGGGTGTCGCCGGGGGTGACGCTGTGGCGGAACCGCACTTTTTCCAAGCCGGTAAATAATGGAAGTATGGACTCGTTTTGAATGTCGGGCAGCGTCATGCCGCGCAGTTGTTCGGTCGCCAGCCGATCCAGACTGGTCTCTTTCGGGGCAAAACGGGCGATGGTCTCCGGGTCGGCCGCCAGCACCCCCGTCGTCTGGGCCAGCATTTCACACAGGATCACGCCGGGCACCACGGGATAAACCGGAAAATGCCCGCGCAAAAACCACTCGTCGCCGCGAATATGGCAAAGGCCGTGCGCCACGCCGCCGCGGACTTCCGCCTCGTCGACCAGCAGCATGGCGTCACGGTGGGGCAGGATGCCCATCAGTTCCTCTCTGTTCATCAGCGTTATTCCTTCCGTCGATCGCGTTTGTTAATATAATATCAGACACTCGGCAGGGAGGGCGCGTCCGGGTATGTCCGGGTTATGTTAATATCGGAGCGCAGATGCGCGCAAGTGTTTTTCACTATTCCGTCGTCAACAGCGAACGGAGTTTCGCCGCACGAAGGCCACGCTCTTATATAGTTACCCCGTCCGTCGCCTACAATGCTGCCTACTCGGGTATAATATTCAGGCCCGTCCAAATAGAGTATCCCTTCGCTGTCAATATCAATACAGGATGCAGGGACCCTTTCCACACCCGCGATCATGACGACCACGGCCTCCAATACGCGCGTGTGGGCGGAGCAAATACGGGCCGCCTCGCCATTACCGGTCACCGCGTTAAGCACGTCCGTCAAATAATCCAAGCCGCCGGCCAGTAAAGCAACGGGGTCAAAATTCAGCGTTATATGACCGTCAATTTGCATGGCATGATAGCGCGCCTCCCCGTTCGCAGTCACCTTGTATTGAATTGTGACCGGAACGGTTACCCCACTGATATAACTCATTCTGCCGCGTATATTCACATAACGCTCGCCGTCAGAAGCAAGGATCGTATCCCATTGGCTGTCGGTCAGTATTTCATCCGCCAGCTCGCCGAGTTTTTGATTCGGCGACACCGATATGTCGCGCACGAGGTCAATATATCTGTTCTCATTAAGCCGCTGGAAAATAAACACCCCCGCCGCGACGAGAACGGCCAGCGCGACGGCCGCCGCGAACAGAGCCGCTGTTCGCCGATTTCCAAATTTTCCGCCGGCTGTCTTCTCATTTTGATCCGCGTTCTCATTCTGCTCCGCGTTCGCTTCCTGATCCGTGTTCGCTATGGCCGGCGTTTCCCCGCCGGATGGGATCGCTTCCTCACCAGCGGCGGTATCCGCGCCGCAATACCGGCAAAATTTTGCCGGAGCGGAAACCTCCTTGCCACAATTTTCACAATACATGACTTTTCCTCTCCCTATAGAAGCGCATCCTCACTCTATCTTAGTAAAAGCAAGGCAAACATTATGCCCGCCGAACCCGAGCGAAACGGACAGGGCCATATCGACTTCCTGCCGCCGCGCCGTCAGCGGCACATAATCCAGATCGCACTCCGGGTCAGGCTCGCGCAGGCCGATGGTGGGAGGGAGCAGGCCGCCGCGCAGAGCGAGAATGGCGGCGATAGCCTCTACCGCGCCGGCCGCGCCCAGCATATGCCCGATCATGGATTTGCTGGAACTGACGGGCGTCCGCCGCGCCCGTTCCTCGCCCAGCGCCAGTTTGATCGCCAAGGTCTCGGTCGTATCGTTGATGGGCGTCCCCGTGCCGTGCGCGTTGATATACAGGCTGGTTCCCTCATCCCGGCCTGTCTCGGCCAGCGCCGCTTTGATCGCCCGGGCCGGGCCGCTGCCGTCCGGATTCGGGGCGGTGATATGGTAGGCGTCGCAAGTGGTGCCGTATCCGGCCAGTTCCGCGTAGATCTTCGCGCCGCGCGCTTTGGCGTGTTCGTATTCCTCCAAAACGACCATCCCGGCCCCTTCGCCCATGACGAACCCGGCCCGCCGCCGGTCAAAGGGCAGAGACGCGGCTTCCGGGTCGCCGCTGGTGGTGAGGGCCGTCATATTGAGAAACCCGGTCACGCCCACCGGCTCGATCGCCGCCTCGGAGCCGCCGGCCAAAATCGCGTCGGCGTAACCGTGTTTTATGGCGCGGTAAGCTTCGCCCAGCGTGTGGGAACTGGTGGCGCAGGCCGTGACGTTCGTCAGGCAGGAGCCCAGCGCGTGATAGCGGATCGCCAGGATGCCCGCCGCCATATTGGGGATCAGCATCGGGATAAACAGGGGCGACACGCGGCGCGCGCCTTTGTAATAGTATTTTTCACATTCGCCGGTAATCGTTTTCAGGCCGCCGATACCGGAACCTGTATAGACCGCGAAGCGCTCCGGGTCGATCTGTCCGGCCAGCCCGCTGTCGTCCATCGCTTCCGCGGCCGCGGCTATGGCGTAATGGGTGAACGGATCGCTGCGGCGGGCCGATTTGGCGTCCATATAATTGAGAGGGTCAAAGCCTTTTAATTCCGCCGCTAATGAGGCCTTATAGCCGGGCGGCAGCTCAAAATGGGTAATGGGGCCGATGCCGCTCTGCCCCGCCGTCAGCGCCTCCCAATAGGCGGGCGCGGTGTTGCCGATCGGGGTGATGGCGCCGATGCCGGTAATAACTGTTCTTCTCATAACGACTCCTTACATGGCCAGTCCGCCGTCAACGCGGACGACCTCACCTGTGATGTAATCAGCGCCCGGCCCGGCCAGGAAAGCGACCGCCGCCGCTACGTCCTCCGGCTGACCAAAGCGTTTTAAGGGGATGAATTCCAATATTTGGTCTTTGCGGGACAGCGTGGCCGTCATGTCCGTCTCGATCAGACCGGGGGCGACCGCGTTGCAGGTGACGCCCCGCCCGGCGAATTCCTTGGCCGTCGCCAGCGTCAGGCCGATCAGGCCGGCTTTGGCCGCCGAATAGTTGGTCTGGCCGGCGTTGCCGTGCAGGCCGGCCACGGAAGTTATATTGATGATCCGCCCGCTCCGTTTCTTGAGAAAACCCGGCGCGCAATATTTCATCATATTCCAGGCGCCTTTGAGGTTCGTGTCCAGCACGGCGTCAAAGGATTCCTCCTTCATGAGGGCCATGAGACCGTCGCGAATGATGCCGGCGTTGTTGACGAGGATATCAGCGTCGCCCAGGTCGGCCCGGACGGCTTCCACCACGTTTTTACAGTCTTCGGTCAAAGAGACATCGCAGCGGTAAGCCCGGACGTCCGCCTCGCCGGCTTCCTGGCACACCGCCGCCGCTGCTTCCTCCGCCGTCCGGTAGATCAGGGCCACTTTCGCCCCGAGCGCCGCCAGACGCAAGACGACCGCCCGGCCGATCCCGCGGGATCCCCCCGTGACCAAAGCTATTTTTCCGTTAAGCATATTTTCCTCCTATATCTAAATGGCTTTATCTGCCATTAATTACTATGTTTCACATTAACTCTGTGATTTGGGCCAGGGTCGCGGCGTCTTGGACGTTCAAAACCCGCGTCTCCGGGCTGATTTTACGCAAAAACCCGCTCAAAGTCTTACCCGGTCCCACCTCGATAAAAGTGTCGGCGCCGGCGGCCAGCATATGGCGCACGCTTTCCTCCCAGCGCACCGGATGGTCGATCTGGCTGCCCAGGCAGTCCGGACCGTCCGCGCCGTAGGGCTCCGCCGTGCGGTTGGCGTAAACCGGGATCCGGGGCGCCGCGAAAACAGCCGCGGCCGCTTCCACGCGAAAAGCGGCCGCGGCCGGCGCCATCAAAGGCGAATGAAAAGCGGCGCTGACCGCGAGCGGCATCGTCCGCCCGCCGGCGGCTTTGACCTCGGCGCTGAAATCCGGGAAGGCGGCGGCGAGGCCGGAAACGGCCGTTTGGCCGGGGCAGTTATAGTTGGCCGGGTATACATCGGGGTGGCGGCGGCAAATATCGTCCACTTGCGCGGCCGTAAGGCGCAGGACGGCCAGCATGCCGTTCGGCGGGCCGGCGGCCGCGGCCTGCATGAGTTCGCCGCGGCGGCAAACCAAACGGAATCCGTCGGCCAAAGAAAGCGCGCCGGCGAAAACCAGCGCCGGCAATTCGCCCAGCGAAAACCCGGCGGCCATGCGGGCCTCGGCGCCGGCCGCCCGCGCGGCCTCCGCCGCGGCCAGATCCACGCAAAAAAGACAGGGTTGGGCGTTGACGGTTTCGGTCAGCTCCGCCGCCGGCCCGTTAAAACAGAGCTCCATAAGGCCGGGCCGCTCCGCCTCCGCTTGCTCAAACACCGCGCGGGCGGCGGAACTCGTTTCATATAGTTCCCGCCCCATGCCCGGATATTGCGCGCCCTGTCCGGCAAAAAGCAGCGCTATCGCAGCCATCGGCCCGCTCCCGCCAAAACATCCCGCGTCTCGGCCATGATTTCCAGGATTATCTCGGCGGCGGTCTGCTCTTTATGCACGAGACCGGCGATCTGGCCGGCGAGAAAACAACCGTTTTTTTCGTCGCCTTCGACAGCCGCCAGACGCAAGGCGCCCACGGCCCGCTGTTCCAGTTCTTCGTCGCTGATGTCCGCCGACAGCTCGGCGGAAAAATACTTGCGGGAAAAAGCGTTTTTTAGGCTGCGCACCGTGTGCCCCAGGCGCTTGCCGGTCGTGACCGTGCCGATATCACTCGCTTTTATGACCATATTTTTGTAATTCTGGTGAATATTGCATTCGCGGGCGACCAAAAAACGCGTGCCCAATTGCACGCCTTGCGCCCCCAGCATCAGAGCGGCCGCCACTCCCCGGCCGTCGCCTATGCCCCCGGCCGCCAGCACCGGCACGTCCGCCGCGTCGCAAACCTGAGGCACCAAAGCCATCGTCGTCAAATCGCCGATATGTCCGCCGCTCTCGCAGCCCTCGGCCACCACGGCCACGGCGCCGGCCCGGACCATGAGCCGGGTCATGGCCACCGAGGCCACCACGGGAATGACCTTGACGCCGGCGGCCTGCCATTCTTTCATGTATTTAGCCGGGTTGCCGGCGCCGGTGGTGACCACGGCCACTTTTTCCTCGGCGACGCACTGCGCCACTTCCGCGGCGTGCGGGCTCATGAGCATGATGTTGACGCCGAACGGTTTATCCGTCAGCGTCCGGGCCCGGCGGACCTGCTCGCGCACATATTCGGCGCCGGCGTTCATGGCGGAGATGATCCCCAGCCCGCCCGCGGCGGAAACAGCCGCCGCCAGCCCGGATTCCGACACCCAGGCCATGCCGCCCTGGAAAACGGGATATTCGATCCCCAATAAATCGCATAAAGGAGTTTTTATCATAACGGCGTTTTCAGTCCTTGCCGTCGTCGGCCGGCTTCCCAAAAGCGTCCCAGTCGATCTCGCTCAGTTTTATCCCCAGTTTTTCCTCCAGCCGCGCGGCCAGCTCCGCGTCAGTCTTAGCCATTTCCTGCTGTTCCACCACTCTCGCCTCAATAAAGGATACGAGTTCCGCCACGGTGGCCACTCTCTCCGTCAGCTCCACCTCAAACCCGAGTACGTCTTCCGCCTCGATCAGTATTTCCACCGTGTCCAGCGAATCGATCCCCAGAGACTCAAACGTCGTTTCGAGGGTTATTTCCGCTTCGTCGCAATCGCAGTGCTTCGCCAGTAAAGAAACCAGTTTCTCAAAAACCATTGTATTTTCCTCCGCTCATTAATTTCCGATATTTTGGACAAAAACCTCGTTCATTTTACTGATGCCCCTCACAAGGCAGTCGCTCTCCTCCGGCGAAAACGCGCGACTCATCTCGCTTATCAGGTAACGCTGGAAGTACATGAGGTAGGCGTCGATTTTTTCCCCCTCCTTCGTCAAATACACACATACCACCCTCCCGTCCGTCGGGTGACTCGACTTGCGCACGAATCCTTTTTTTTCCAGCTTATTCACGGCTACGGTGGCTGACGGGCGGGATATGTTGAGTTTTTCCGCAAGCCGACCGACGGTGACGCCTTCCGCGCCGCTGCCTTTAACGGCGTGGATCAGCAGCACGTCATGCAGAGACAGGGCGATACGCGGGTTGCGGCGCAGAGTTTTTTCTTCCAGGCGCAGAAGATTGAGGTAAAAATCGGTCAACAATTCGTTGAACGAGGCGATCGTTTGCTCCATCCGCTCCATCTGCTCCATCTGCTTTCCCTCCGGCACAACTAGTTAGTTAATTTATCTAACTAAAAATTATAATACACCGTCGCCTAAACATTGTCAAGCGGTATATTTTCAAATTTTCAAACAATCTTTTGCGGATCGTCTTGGCATAAAAGACGAAGGGGATGTTGTGGCCATTGTAGACGAAGTACGGGAAATGTGGGAAATGTGGGAAGAACGCTATGCGGATCATGATTAATAAATCAAATGCTGATTTGAGATACAAAGCCAATCGTTTTTTGCACTCCGTCAGACCATAGTAAATCCGCAATTACATAGAAAGTTCCAGTTTCTTTCGGGAGAATGATTATATAGTTATCCTCGTCCCCATATATAGTTATGATAAGTTTTAATCAAGACGCCGGCCGCTGTCAAGCCACACCCCGGATGGGCAATCTGCGCGTTGACGGACTTCGCAAAAGAATGTATAATGTGGGCAGCGCGAAAACTGGTTTTCAGACGCGTCCCGGCGATCTGATATTGGAACGGAGGGTTTAACTTGAAACTGGCTGAAGCATTGCTGCTGCGCTCGGAATACCAGAAAAAAATAGAGAATCTGCAAAGCAGGATCCTAGCGAACATCAAGGTCCAGGACGGGGAGAAGCCTCTTGAAAACCCGCGGGAGCTGATCGGGGAAGCTTTTGACCTGAGCGAGCGGCTTTGCGCGCTGATCCGGAAGATAAACGTCCGCAACAATACGGCGGTTTTACCGGCGGGCCAGACAGTTTTCGAGGCTATCACCGAACGGGATATGCTGATGAAAAAGCGGAACCTCCTCGCCGCGGTCGCCGCTAAAGCTATGGAACAAGACTATCGCCTCACGCACGCCGAGGTGAAGATGAATGTGACGGTATCTGTGGAGGAGGTCCAAAAACAAGTTGACGCGTTTTCGCAAAAGTTCCGGGAACTGGACGCGCAGATCCAGGGGATAAACTGGACGACGGAATTGGAGTGAGATTTTCGCGCTGGTAGTCCGGGCGATAAAAGCGGGCATGAAACACCGGTCCTTACGGATCACTCATGGTGGGCGCGGGACAGCCTGGGGGTTCGATTCCTCATTTTACTGTTTCGTCCAATACAATTGACATTCGTAAAGATCACCGTTTACTTTTTATGACCACATGCCGGTTTGTCCGCGGATGAGGGTGGGTAAGGGGTAATAAAGCGCCGTGAACATGAGCCACTTGGAAAATTTATGCGAAATCTTTAAAAAAATATTTTTGCGATAAAACGGTCAAAGTAAATTGTAGGAGGATGCCATTGTAATGCCATTTTTAAACTTTCAAAGGGCCATCTATGCGAAAAGCCAACTTACAGAAGTAGTCTGCCAACTTCGCTTTCCGCGCATCCTGATGATAAACGAAGAACAGCCGGCTGCCTTTCAGGAACGCATTAGGGATGATTACCCTCTGTTTCAGGTCGTAGTAGAACAGCAGCAACATATAACTGTGGACATCGGCAGTAAGGAAATCCAGCCTATTCCTCGCCTTATCCAGTCGGAAACCACAAACAACTATAAGTTCTCATCGGTGGACGAAAACTGGCGTGTCAACCTGACATCAACATTCTTAGCGTTGTCAACTTCAAGATATGACCGTTGGGAGAATTTCCAAGAGCATCTAAAGAAACCCTTG
>JAISEW010000259.1 GCA_031263945.1 Gracilibacteraceae bacterium
TGAGAGTTTTCGAGTTCGGCGCTCCGATCATACCCGCTCATCCCTGTTCCGATCTTTATTTTCTGACGGCGGAAAAACCCGATTTTTCCATCGGCGAAAAACTGAACATCTCCTTGCAAAACCAGGCGCGCTCCTTACCGCGGGGCGGCAGACTTTTTTACGCGGTCACGCGGGATGAAGCGGTGATCACTGATGTGACGGCCGAGACGGCATTTGACGTATATTGCTCCGAGGCGCTTTTGCCGGATTTCAACGTCTGCGCCGCCTATTTTGACGGAAAACATGTTTTTCCCTTGCACCCTCTCGCTTTTAACTATGATCCGGCTGAACGGGAGCTGCGCGTGGAGATCCTGCCGGAGAAAGAAAATTACGAGCCGGGCGCTGCGCTGACCGCGGAGATCCGGATCACGGACGCGCTGGGCCAGCCGCGGCAGGCTTCTTTTGTGCTTAGCGCGGCGGACGAAGCGGCTTTTGCCGCTCTGGAACAAAAAACAGACGCGGCGGCGGCGTTTTACCGCCCTGTTTACGGGGAGACCGCCGGCCAATTCGCTTCTTATACGCCGCACAGTTTCACTGACGCCGCCGTGAACGCCGGCAGTCAAACCCAAACCCAGATCCAAGCGCCAGACGAAGACCGCCGGGAAGATTTTCGCGCCGCGGCGGCCTTCCTGTCCGGACGAACAGACGGGAGCGGACGGGCGCGCGTCACTTGCCCGCTGCCGGATGATATCACGACCTGGCGCCTGACGGCGGTCGCCTTTACGGAAGACGGTCACGCGGGAGACGCGCGCATAACGGTCGCCGCAGCGCCGGCTCTTTTTCTCCGGCCCGCCCTGAGCAGCCGTTATACGGTCCAAGGCGATATCGCCCTCGCCTTGCGCGCGGACGGGATCCCGCCCGAGACCGCGGTCAGCTACAGCGTGCGGGCGGAGGGCGAGGCCGGCGAGGCGGCGGAGCGGACTGTCAGCGGCGAGGCGGGAGCATACGCTGTTTGCGATTTTGGCAAACTGCCCGCCGGCGCGTATAAATTTTATATCACCGCCGCCGCCGGCGAGTGGCGGGATGAAGCCGTTTATCCGTTCAGTGTCACGACCGGTCTCCCGGACACGCCGCTGCTGACGGAAAGCGACGTGCCCGGTTTGCAAAAAATGGAATTTTCTGACTATCCGGTCGATCTGTTTTTTTATGACCGGAGCTACGCGCTTTACGCGAAGGCTCTGGCCAAACTAACGGGGGCGGCGGGCGCGCGGGCGGACGAACTCATGGCTGAGGAATTCATTCGGGTCTCGTTCCCCGGGACGTCCGCCGGCGCGCAGGCCCGCGAGGGTCTATTGCCCGCGGAGACGGAGCCCGCGCCGGCAGGCGCCCCGGTCCTTCGGCCGGAGTCCGGGCGCCTGCCGGCTGAGTATGTCGATACCGGAGGCGGGCTCCGTCTCCTGCCTTACAGCGGGCCCGACAGCCTTTTGACCGCCAGGGCTGTCGCCGCCGCCCCCGGATGCCTGGACCCGGGGCGAACCAGGGACTATTTTTACGGGATATTACACAGGGGCGACGCCGCCCCGGAAGAAACAGCCGCCGCGTATCTGGGGCTGTCCGCTCTCGGGGCGCCGGTGCTGACGGATATTCGCCTGACGCTGCCCAACGAGCGCGCCGAATTTACCCTCCGGGACTGCCTGCGTCTGGCCGCCGGGCTCGCTCTGCTCGGCGACGGCGCGGGCGCGGCGGCCTGGTATGAAGAGTTTATTTCTCCCCTGACCGTCTCCGCGGGCGGCGCGCTGCGCGTCGACGCGGGCGAGGGAGAAGCGGCTTCTTATGCCCTGACGGCGGAATCCGCCCTGCTGGCGCGGCTGATCGGGCACAGTCACGCGGACGCTCTGCTGACTTATGTGCTGGAACAAAGCGCCGGCGACTATTCCCCGCTGTTGGATATCATAGCCGTCCTGCGTTTTATGCCGGCGCCGGCCGGCGGCGGATCTTCTCTTCGTTATAAACTGGATGGGAAAGATATCCAGGTCGATTTAAGCGATATACCGGCTTACCGCCTCCGGCTGGGACAAAGTCAATTCGCGGCGGCGGACTTCCGCGCCGAAGGCGCCGCCGGCGTCGCCGCGCTTTACCCCGGCGCCGAAGGCAGGTTTTCCTCTGATGACTCCGGCAAGATAACCATAGCCAAAAGCTACGCGCCGTATGGCGGCCTCGTGCGGGTGACCGTCGACGTGCGTCTGCAAAACAACGCGCCCCTCGCCCTCTATACGCTCACGGACACCCTCCCCGCCGGCCTGCGTTTCGTTGGCGCCGAAGCCGAAGAAGGGGATAATTGGTATTTGAGCGAAGAAGACGGGGAGCGCGTGACTTTTGTCCTGGACCGCGTTCGCGAAAACAGCGGCGCTCAAGTGGATATTCTGGCGGATTTTCAAGTGACATATCTGGCTCGCGCCGCTTTGACCGGAGAATTTCTCGCCGGCGGCGCTGTGGCGCGCCACGCGGGCAGCGGGCTTTGGGCGGCGACTCCTCCCAGCCTTCAGACGTTCCAGCTGGCCAGATAACTTATCTGTTCCGGGGTCAGGACGTCTATCTCCAGCCCCAGCGCCCGCAGGCGCATAGCCGATACGCGGTCGTCCAGATCTTTGGGCACGGGGTAGACTTCCCCGCTTAAATCCGCGGCGTGATCCACCAAGTATCGCAGCGCCAGAGCCTGCAAGGCAAAAGACATGTCCATCACCTCGGCCGGATGCCCGTCTCCGGCGGCCAGATTGACCAGACGCCCTTCGGCCAGCAAAAACAGCCGGCGGCCGTCCGGGAGAGCAAATTCTTCTATGCCGGGTTTGATAGGGCGGCGGCCGGTCGCGAGGGCCGCGAGGGCCGTTTTGTCCACCTCCACGTCAAAATGGCCGGCGTTAGCCAAAAGGGCGCCGTTTTTCATCAGCGGAAAATGCTCCGCGCCGACGACGTTTTTGTTGCCGGTCACGGTGATAAAAACGTCGGCCAAAGGCGCCGCCTGCCGCATCGGCATGACCTCAAAGCCGTCCATCCAGGCTTCATTCGCTTTCACCGGATCCACCTCGCACACGGCGACGCGGGCGCCCAGGCCTTTGGCCCTAAGCGCCACTCCTTTGCCGCACCAGCCGTAACCGACCACGCAAACGGTCTTGCCCGCCACGACCAAATTCGTCGTCCGCATGACGCCGTCCCAGACAGACTGACCCGTTCCATAACGGTTGTCGAAAAGGAACTTGCTCCGCGCGTCGTTGACGGCGATCATCGGAAAACGCAGCGCTTTTTCCGCGGCCATGCGCCGCAGACGCAAAATACCGGTCGTGGTCTCTTCCGCGCCGCCTTTCACGCCCGGCAGCAGATCCCGTCTCCCGGTGTGAAGCAGATGCACGAGGTCGCCGCCGTCGTCAATCACATAATCCGGCCTGATGCTCAGCGCTTCTTCAAGATGGCGGTCATATTCCGCGGGCGTCGCCCCGTGCCAGGCGTGTACTTCCACGCCGCCGCGCGTCAGAGCCGCCGCCACGTCGTCCTGGGTGGAAAGCGGGTTGCTGCCGCAGATCGCCGCTTGAGCACCGCCTTCGGCCAGTATTTGGGCAAACCAGGCCGTTTTCGCTTCCAAATGCAGGCACACTGTGATCCTCAGACCGGCAAAAGGCTTTTCCGCCAGAAAATTTTCCCGAATAGCGGCGAGTACCGGCATATGGCCTTTGACCCAGTCGATCTTGTCCTGACCGCTCGCTGCCAAAGAAATGTCTTTGATAGTGGATACGGCTTCTTTTGATTCCATATTTATCCTTTTTCTCCTTTATTTTACATATCCTTTATGACCCGGAGCGCCTGCCGCAGAGCCTTGCCGCGGTGGCTGCACCTGTTTTTTTCCGCCGGGGACAGTTCCGCCATCATCATGCCCGCTTCCGGCAGCCAAAAAAGGGGGTCATAGCCGAAACCGCCCGCTCCGCGCGGCTCCGCGGCGATCAATCCTTCCGCGACGCCCTCGACCAAACGCTCCGCGCCGGCCGGGGTCACAACGGCCATCACACAGCGAAACCGCGCCGTGCGCTCCGCCGCGGGCGTCTCCCGCAAGGCCTCCAGCAATTTAGCGTTATTGCTCCGATCGCAATGGTTTTCGCCGGCAAAACGAGCGGAACGCACGCCGGGAGCGCCGGCCAGCGCGTCGACCTCCAGGCCGGAATCATCGGCCAGAGTGATGAGGCCGGTGGCGCGGCAGGCGGCCCGGGCTTTCAATAAAGCGTTGGCCGCGAAAGTCTCGCCTGTTTCCTCGACTTCCGCCAACGCGGGAAAATCAGCCAGCGATAAAACTTCGAACCCCTCCGGCCCGGCCAAATCAGCTATTTCCCGCAGTTTACCGCTGTTGCGCGTCGCCAGCAAAAACAGATCAGGCATCGCCCTGCCCGCCCGGGCCGGTCAACGCCCCTTGCTGCACCGTCATCAGCCGGCGCGTTCCCCCCTCGGCCAGCAGCAGAAAATGCGCCAGCGTTTCCCGGTCAAACGGCTGTTCTTCCGCCGTCCCTTGGATCTCAACGAATTTGCCGGTGTCGGTCATCACCACGTTCATATCCACCTCGGCGCGGGAATCTTCGCCATAATCCAAATCCAGCAAGGCTTCCCCGTCCACCAAGCCGACCGAAACAGCCGCCACGCTGCCAATCAGCGGATTGCCCCGCAGCAAACGCCGGTTCAACAAGCTTTGCACCGCCTGATATAAAGCGACGTAGGCGCCCGTCACCGACGCGGTCCGCGTTCCCCCGTCCGCTTGCAGGACGTCGCAATCAATCCAGACCGTCCGCTCGCCTAATTTGCTCGTATCCACCACCGCCCGCAGAGCCCGGCCAATCAGCCGCTGGATCTCCATCGTCCGCCCCGACTGGCGGCCCCGGCTTGCCTCCCGCTGAGCGCGCGGCTGAGTCGAGCCGGGCAGCATGGAATATTCAGCCGTCACCCAACCCTTGCCCGCGCCTTTCAAAAAAGGCGGCACTCTATCTTCGATCGAAGCTGTGCAGAGTACCGCCGTTTTTCCCATTCTGATCAGCACGGAACCCGGCGCTTGCGTGTAGCCGCACACCATGCTGACGGGACGCAGTTCATCCTCGGTTCGGCCATCCGCTCTTATCATTTTACCAATCCGTCCTTTCTGAAAAACAGGGCGACCCCGCCGGCCAACACTCCCGCTCCGCCGGCGCAAATCGTCCATAACCGCAATATCTCCTCCACCAAATCGAAAAAAAATCCTTCCGGAAACATGACTATCATCCTGTCCGTCTCCGGATCCAGCAGCCAGAGATCATTCGTGAAAAACACCCCGTGAAAATTCGTCCAAAATGCCGTAAAATCACGCGTGATCACCGCCACCATTACTAAAAAAAACCCGGCCGCCGCGGCCAGCGCCTTGAGATAGCCCCGGCCCCAGGCGGCGGCTCCCCGGCGCCAGCCGCGCCGCCAAACCAACAGTCCCGCGCCCAGCAGGCACAGCGCCGCGCCGGCGGCGCCGGCCCGGAGCATATGTCCGTACAACAGCCGCACATCGACCATATGCGTTTTTTCTTTTTCATTAAACATCTCTTGCGCTCGCCCGGCGATCACCGCCTGTATGTTCATGTCCGGCGCCTCGCCTCGCAGATAGGACAAGAGTTCCGCCGTCGCCGCCAGAAGATCCGGGCCGCTCATGCCCAGGGCGGCCGCGTTCCCGTATTTGCCATACTCGGCCGCGTAAAAATCCATATCCGCGGCTTTATAAGCGACGGCACCGACGAGCAGAGCGCCTATCAGCGCTATCCCCGAGACAAAGCCGGTCAGGCGCGTCAGTCCCCGATCCGCCGCCAATATTCCTTCTCGCTCATAACACACTGGCCGCGTAGGCCGCGATAGCCGCATAGCCCTCTTTGCTGGGATATTTGGAGTTGTCGGGCGCCGCGTACTGTGTAAGCAGCTGTTCGCCGTCGCCGCAAAGCGTCGGCTTGAAATCAAGCAGCATGATGTTTTTTTCCGCCGCATAGGATTGGAGCCAGGCCCGATATTCCGCGATTCGTTCCGTGACGCCCGGGAAAGGCAGCGGCAGAGCGAGAATGGGTTTGATATGTGAAGCCTCCGCCTTATTTATCAAGGCGATCATGTCGCGCTGATAATCTTCCAGGGAGCGGCCTTCGTTATTATCCAGCGCGTCGCCGTTGCCGGCCAGAATGATCACCCGGCCGGGCGTCTCCGCCAGCACATCGGCGTCAAAGCGCTCCAGCAGTTTATAACTCGGCTGCGCCGTCGCCCCTTTGTTGATCACTTCCACTTTGATCAGCGTTTGCAGGACCGCCGGCCAGGAATCTTCCGCCTTGCCCGGATATCCCAATGTAAATGAGTCGCCGAAGCAAACTATTTTTGTGTTCACCGGTTCGACCGGCGCGTCGTCCCCGCCGCCCGCTTCAGGTACAAGCGTCCGGTCGCCTTCAGCCGTCGGTTCGCCGCCGCCGGCGCCTCCGACCTGCTCAGGTTCGCCCCGCCATAATTGGATAAGGCCAACCACAGCTATGATCAAAGTGATGAGCGCCGCCGCCTGTATAATTCTGATCGCCGAACGATAAGTGCGCACAAAAAATCCTCCTTTACCTGTTTTTACCTGTCCGCCGCCGCGCGAATGACAGCCAGTTCCGGCGGAATATCCCGCCCGGCCAGATCTTTCAGCCCGTGCAGCACCAGCCAGTAATCAGCGCCGGGGATCAGCGGTTCGCCCGGCCGCAGTTCCAACACGCCGCCGCTGTTAGCGGCAAGCGTATAAGGCAGGCGCCGGCCGGTTTGCGCGTTTATAAGCTCCACACGCTCCCGTGTCGCGGTCATCCAGTCCACCTCCAGAGCGGAGCTGATGGTGAACACTTTATCAGGAGGAACATTGTTCAAAATGCCCGCGCTCCGGTAACCGGGGTAATAGAGATAATAGGAATGCAGTCCTGATGGAAGATATTCCCATCCGGCGCTCGTCCCTCTGTCCAGGCTGACGTCTTTTTCCAGGGCAAGTATCAGGCGGCCGGCCAGCCAAAAGTTTTCCGTACGCAAATCATCAAGCGAAACAGTGTAGAGACCGGCAGGCGTGTGTACGCGGATATAGCCGTCCGCCCCGCCGCTTGCCGCCGCGCTGTGCGTGTTCAGCAGCAGAGCGCCCACGTTCAGGGCTTCTTCACCCGGCACCGCCAATTGAGGCGCTATGCCGACCTGGTCAATGGCGCCGTGCTGCGGAGAAAAAAAGCGGTAGAT
>JAISEW010000066.1 GCA_031263945.1 Gracilibacteraceae bacterium
ACCTTGACGATCTTGAGGGCGCCTTCCTTTTCCGCCGCCAACTCCTCGACATAAGGCATCAGCGCCTTGCAGTGCTGACAGCTGGTCCCCCAAAAGTCCACCAGGACTGCTCCTTCCGCTTTCAGGACTTCTGTTTCAAACTCGGCCTCGGTGACATCGATTACCATTTTTTACCTCCTTTGCTATCAGCGGCGACGCGGCGCGTCATTATTCCCCGGCGGCGGCAAAAGCCGCGATCTCCCGCGCAAGGGCGGATTTGTCCGCCGCTTTCAGCTCGCCCGCCCGCTCGCCTTTTTCCAGGAGCAAGGCGGCCGGGACTGCGGTCACGCCGTATTTTTGGGCCAATACTTTTCTGGTGGCCGTGTCCACCTTGACGAGGCGCTGGGGATGGCCGCTCATCTGATTGGCCTCCTCCAGCAGAGTGCCGTAAGCGATGGTTTCGCTCTGATAGGCGTTGAAGAAATACAATATGACCTTGTCTCCGGCCCCGAGCACGTCCCGCTCAAAATCGTCCAGCTCGCTGATATAACGCTCGGCGGCGACAGCGGCCGTAGCCCCGTCTCCCACGCAAGTTGCTACCTGACGCAGGTACTTCACCCGGTTGTCGCCCGCGGCGTATACGCCCTCGATATTTGTTTCCATAAGACCGTTTCTAGGTCGGTCACATAAACCTCATGAGTATATCGTGTGTATTCGGTCTCCCCGGGGCGGGGAAAACCCTGCTATTGGGATATTATGTAAATAAAAAGACCGCTTCGTCAGGCGGTCTCTGTTCGGGACAGTTTCCTATTCTTTCTCTTGCTCAGTCGCGCAGCTGCTCAATTTGTCCGTTCGGCGCGTCAATTGCTTTCCAGTCCCCGATATTGCGTGTTTGGGAACTGAAATTCACTCCGATTTTCACGATTTTTTTCTCTGACAAAGCGTATGGCGCCGCATAACTTTTGGCGTCAATTTGTCGCAGCGCCTCGTCCACGCTCTTGTCGAGCTTGAATTCAAAAATATATACCATATCCTTGGTTTCGATGACCAAATCCGATCGCCCGACGGCGGTTCTTTCTTCCACTTTCGGTTTTAAGCCGGCCACGGTCAGCATTATATAAAAAAGCTCGTGGTAATATCCTTCTTTGGCGGCTTTAGCAGCTTTATTGTTTAGATCATACGGAATTGACTGGAGCAATGTTTTAGCGTATTCGATAAAACTGTTCAAGTCGCCTTTAAGCAACGTTTCTTTGAATTTATCGGCATAAGAAACGGGTTTTAACGTATATGAACGCAACAATTCATTGAAAAATCCCTGCCGGACTTCTTCATTTGGAAAATCCAACGTGTATTTATGGGTGTTTTCATCGTAAGCGGCTATTGTCAAATAACCGCTTTGGTAGAGAATGGGGACGGGATCGATTTCATCCGCGCGGTAATCGTTTATGTCGTCAGGCAGTATTTCTATGCCGCAGGCGAAATTATGCGGAGTGAAATTACTTTGTTCAAGTAATTTGATAAGAAATGTCGGCGTTCCTGTTTGGAACCAGTAATTCTTGAATTTTTGTTTAGCCAGTGTATTCAAAACACTGAAAGGATTGAATATCCCCGCGGTGTTTTCACAGAAATGATAACCGTCATAACGTTTTTTCATTTCCGCGACCGCCTCATCGCGGCTCATGCCGCCTGCCGCCGCCAACTCCCGTAGTTCCGGCCCGAAATCGTCTTCCAGTTCCCGGAGCGAAATACCGCAAATCCCGGCATATTTTTTATCCATGCTTATATCGTTTAACTGATTCAAATCACTGAAAATGCTAACTTGAGAAAACTTGGTCACGCCGGTCAGAAAAACAAAGCGCAGATGCCGGTCGGCATTTTTCAGCATACTGTAAAACGCCCGCAAACTGCCGCGATGATCTTCATTCAATTTTTGATTATTTATGCTCTCTAACAGGGGCTTGTCATATTCGTCCACGAGAACCACCGCTCTTCGGCCCGTTTGCTGATGAGCTTTACGCAAAAGATCCAGAAGACGGTCAGGCGGATCAGCGGCGGCTGCGTTTCCCCATATATTCTCATAAGATTTTAACAAAAAATCAAGTTTTTTATCTACGGTCCCCGGCTGATCATACTTTGCCCCGCTTAAATCAAAATAAAATACAGGATATTCCGTCCAATCTTTCTCTAATCTCTCCAGTTTGAGCCCTTGGAACAACTCCCGTTTTCCCCGGAAATACGCTTCCATGGTCGATATGAGCAAACTCTTGCCGAATCGGCGCGGTCGTCCCAGAAAATAAGCGCCGCTTCCTTCCGCTGCCAATTCATGAATAAAATCGGTTTTGTCCGCGTAGACGAAACCGCCTGTTCTAAGCTTTTCAAAATCCTGTATCCCAATCGGCAGTTTGCGCACGGCAGCGACTCCTTTCAACCAAGCGGACAGGTTCTGCGCGATCTCGCTCAAACTGACATTCCGGTTGCGAAACCGGGTTTTGCTCTTTTCGCTTTTTGCTCGGATCGCGTTCTGCGGGCAGTTATGCGTACACGCGAGGCAGCTGATGCCCCGGTCGGCAAACCGCGGCCTGCCATCGGAAAGCGTAATATTGTCCATGGGACAGACCTGGGCGCATATCCCGCAGCCGTTGCAGTTTCCCTCAACTGTCCTCTTTCCTGTACCCAAAATCGGCTGTTTTGCCTCATCCAGCTCTTATTTTACCACCTGAATGGCCGATTGTCTTGCTGTTTTTTTCAGAAATTATTGTTCAAGGGTATTGACAGGCTGTGGGAAAAGGTATATTATTCTATTGGATCCAATAATCCTATTTGAGAGAAAAATCTGATAATTAAGGATAAAAAGGTGGGCAAAGGAGCGGCATGATAGCAAAAAAGAGTTTCCAGGCTTTGTTGCAAGAGAAGAAGTTCCTCTCGGTTCCCGGCACGTTTAACGCTTTAGTGGCCCGGATGATCGAAGACCATGGTTTTGACGCGGTCTACTGCACCGGCGGCGGTCTTTGCACCTCGCTGCTCGGTATGCCGGACATCGGTCTGGTGACTTTGACGGAGTTCGCCCAGATGGTGGGGCATATCAGCAGCGCGGTGGAGATCCCGGTGATTTCCGACGCGGACACGGGTTTTGGCAACGCCATCAACGTCATTCGCGCCGTGCAGGAGTTTGAAAAAGCGGGAGTTTCCGGTATCCATATCGAAGATCAGGTCATGGCCAAACGATGCGGCCATGTGGCCGGGAAAGAAGTGATCGCGGCCGGGGAGATGGCGGGCAAGATCCGGGCGGCATGCTTTGCCAGGCGAAATCCGGAGTTTTCGGTCATAGCCCGGACCGACGCGCGGGCGGTCGAAGGGATGGAAGGCGCCGTGGCCAGGGCTCTCCTTTATAAGGAAGCCGGGGCGGACATCATTTTTCCGGAAGCGCTGCAAACAGAAGAAGAGCTTGTGGCTTTCCGGCAAGCCGTGCCGGACATTCCCTTGATCGCCAATATGACGGAATACGGTAAAACACCATATTTTACCGCCACCGAATGGCATAAAATGGGTTATCAGATCGTCATTTTCCCTGTTACCACCATGCGCATCGCCATGAAAGCGGTGGATGATTTTCTGGGCGATCTGAAAGCCACCGGCACGCAGAAAAACTGGCTGGACAGGATGCAGACCCGGGCGGAGCTTTACAAGGCGGTCCACTACGAACGCTATACGGAATGGGAGAACGAGTACCTGCCGGCAGGCGGCGTCGCGCCGATCCAGGAATAACAGACAGAGGTGCGTCCATGGGAATGACTGTTGCGGAGAAAATCCTGGCTGCTCACAGCGCGGATCCGGTTCGGGAACTGCGCGGCGGCAGTTTTGTGAACTGCAGACTGGATCTGGTGATGGGCCATGATGTCAGCGCTCCCAGAGCTATCAGGCTTTTTCGCGCTATGGGCGCCAAGAGGGTCTTTGACAAAGATAAAGTGGTGATCCTGGAAGATCACTTCGTTCCCGCCAGCAGCATCAACTCGGCTATTCACTGTCAGGTGCTGAAAGAGTTCGCCCGCGAACAGGAACTCACTCACTACTATCCGGTGGGGACCGGAGGCATCTGTCACGCTTTGCTGCCGGAGCTGGGGCTGATCAAGCCCGGCCAGCTTATCGCCGGCGGTGATTCGCACACCTGTACCTACGGCGCGCTCGGCGCTCTGTCCACCGGAGTGGGCGCCACGGATCTGGCGGTGGCCATGGCCTTGGGCAAGATGTGGTTCAAAGTGCCGGAAAGTTTGAAAGTGGTGTTCACCGGGCGGCCGGGACCATGGGCCGGGGCTAAGGATCTGATCCTGCGCCTGCTGGGGCTTCTGGGGGTCGAAGGAGCCCGTTACCAGAGCGTCGAACTCTGTGGGGAGCCTATTGAAAACCTGTCGCCGGACGGCCGTTTGACCATGGCCAATATGCTGGTGGAATTGGGGGCCAAATGCGGCTTTCTGGCGGACGCCAAGCCGGGCGCCGACCTCGCCGACGCGGACGCCCGCTACACCCAAACGATCACCGTGGATGTAACGGATCTGGAACCTCAGGCGGCCTGCCCTCATTCCCCCGCCAATGTGACGCCTGTCAGCCAAGCGGGAAAAGTAGCGGTCGATCAAGTGGTGCTCGGTTCCTGCACCAACGGGCGGCTGGAGGACCTGCGTCTGGCCGCCGAGCTGCTGAAGGGGCATAAGGTGGCAAAAGGGCTCCGCCTGATCGTCATCCCCGCTACGCAAAAGATATACCGCGAAGCTTTGGCGGAAGGTCTGCTGGAGATTTTCGCGGAATCCGGGGCCATAGTGGCGCCGTCTACCTGCGGGCCCTGTTGCGGAGCGCATATGGGCGTCTTGGGCCCGGGCGAGACCGCGGTCTCCACGACGAACCGCAACTTCGTTTCCCGGATGGGGCATAAAGAAAGCCGGGTTTTTCTGGTCGGTCCCGCGGCGGCGGCGGCCACGGCCGTCGCAGGTTATCTGGCGTCGCCGGCGGAGCATTGGAAGGAGGCGGACGGATGGCGGTCGTAAAAGGCAATATATGGAAATTTGGCGACTCAGTGGACACGGATCAGATCATTCCGGCTCGCTATTTGAATATCCCCGATCCGGACGAACTGAAAAAACACTGTTTCGCGGATGCCCGCCCCGATTTTGCCGCCGGGGTCAGAGCGGGGGATGTGATCGTCGGCGGCGGAAACTTCGGCTGCGGCAGTTCCCGGGAAGAAGCCCCTTCACTGCTGAAGGAAAACGGTATCGCCGCGGTCCTCGCGGGTTCCTTCGGGCGCATCTTTCTCCGCAACGCCGTCAACATCGGCCTGATCGCCGTGGAATGCCCGGGGCTGGATCAGGAAGTCAGTGACGGCGACCAACTGGAAATGGACACTGACACCGGGGAAATACACGATCTCACAAATAACAAAGTTTTTCACAGCCAGCCTTTGCCGAAATTCCTGCAAGAGATAATCAAAGCGGGCGGATTGCTGCCATATGCTCAAGCAGAACTGCAGGCGTAACTAAAACAGTCGTCAGGGAGGGAAAAATGAACTACACGGAGACTTTGGCCCAATACGGCGCCGCGCTCACCTATGAAGCCATTCCGGCAGATATCGTCAGACAGTGCAAGGAAGACATCCTGGACTATCTCAGCTGCGCTTACGGCGGCGGCAAAACGGACAGCGGGCGCGTCGCGGCCGAATTTGCCCGGGAGTTTGCCGAGAAGGGCAAATGCACCGTCGTTGGGCAGGGCTGCAAGTCGGCCCCTTATAACGCCGCTATGGCTAACGCCATCCTTTCCCACAGCATCGAGCTGGACGATGTGGACATCCTGGCTTATTTCCACACAGGCCCGCAGACGGTTTCCGCGGCTCTGGCGGCGGCGGAATGGGCGGGCGCCGACGGCAAGACGTTCCTGATTGGGGTGGAGCTGGGCAGCGAGTACGTCAACCGGATCAGCGAGGCGACGAATCCCTCTTTGCGCAACAGGGGCTTCCACACCACGCCTACCTGCGGTGTTTTCGGCGCGGCAGCGGCGGCAGGCCGGATCCTGGGTCTCGGCTATGAGCAGATGGTGAATTGCCTGGGGCTGGCCGGCGCTCAGGCCTCGGGTCTGATGGAGATGTACGGCCAATCCATGCAGAAAAGGTTCAACCCCGGTCCCGCCGCCCGCAATGGCGTCACGGCCGCTCTTTTCGCGCAGCGGGGCTTTACCGGCGCCGAGACGATCCTGGAGGGAGAGCGGGGTTTTTGCCGGGCTTTTGCCGACGAAGCCGCGCCGGAGCGCCTGACAGCCGGTCTGGGTCAGGATTTCCGCGTTTCGTTTGAGTACAAACCCTATTCCTGCGCCCGGCCTATCCACAACGCTATCGACTGCGCCTTGGCGATCCGGAAGAAGCACGAGTTCAACTTAGACGATGTTGAGAGCATGATCTGCAAGCGCCATCCCGAGTGGGCGCTCTACCACGACATCAAGGAACCGAAAAGCTATCACATGTCCCAGGTCAGCCTGCCTTACTCCGTGGCGGCGGCCCTCACTTTCGGCAAGGCGCTCTTTGACGAATACGACGAGGTCAATCTGCAAAACGAGTCGCTGATGAGACTTTGCCGGATGCTGGTCATCGAGCCGGATCCTTCTCTGCCCCGGGGCGTATCCTGCCGGCTTTTCGTCACTCTGAAAGACGGGCGGACGTTGGACGCCCAGGTGGACTACCCCAAAGGCTCCTACGAGAACCCCATGACGGATCAGGAACATTATGACAAATTTGTAAACTTGAGCGGGCACAAGCTTTCCTCAACGCGGCAGCGGGAGATTTTCGACTTGGTTTGGGGCTTGGAAAAAATCGCGGACATCAGCGAACTCACCAGGCTATTAGCGTAGTGCAACTTGAGGTGGTTTTATGAGTCAGGCAGTTCGCTGCACCATATTGCGCGGCGGCACCAGCAAAGGCGTTTATCTTCTGGAAAACGACCTGCCGCAAGAACCGGCGGAACGCGATCGCGTGATCCTGAGGATCTTTGGCAGCCCTGACAAGCGTCAGATCAACGGGTTGGGGGGCGCCGACCCCTTGACCAGCAAAGTGGCTGTGGTGGGTCCTTCCCAAAGGCCGGACGCCGATATCGAATACACGTTCGGCCAAGTAGCCATCGACCACGCTAAAGTGTATTACAAGTCCCTCTGCGGCAATATCACCTCAGGCGTGGCTCCTTTCGCTATTAATATGGGGCTGGTCAAAGCGGAGGAACCCGTAACCACGGTGCGCATGTACAACCGGAATACAGGAAGGATCTTGGTCGCCGAGGCGCCGGTCAAAGATGGGAAATTTTGGGAAGAAGGCGACTATGCCATCGCCGGAGTGCCGGGGACCGGGTCCCGGATCAATGTGGATTTCAGCGGTACGGCCGGCGCGCTGACCGGAAAATTCCTGCCTACCGGCCGGGTGAAGGACAGCGCTCTGATCAAGGGGCTGGGCAGTCTGGATGTTTCCATAGTTGACATGTCCACTTGTCAGATCTTTGTCAGAGCCTCTGACGTGGGACTTAAGGGCACAGAAACGCCCGCCGAGGTGGATCGGGATCCCGCGCTGCTCGCCCGGCTGGAAGCCATCCGCGCCCAAGGAGCGTACATG
>JAISEW010000114.1 GCA_031263945.1 Gracilibacteraceae bacterium
TGCTGGTCAAGCTGCCCGCCGCGGCCGGATCCGCCGCCATCACGGCGCATTCGCTGCGCGTCTGGCCCCAGGGCGTGCTGTCCGCCTCGCTTCTGCTGCGCGCGGCGGAGAGCGATCCCGCGCCGGTTTACGGCGTCGCCGCTGATACGGCGGGGGCGGAGCATTATGTCGTTTCCCCGGATGTCGCCGCCTACTCGCTCCCCGGCCCCGAAACCGGTTCTGAGGCCGGCCCGGAGGCGGGGGACTGGTATGTTCTGCAAGTGGAGGAGGGCAGCGTCAGCCGGATCTTGGCCGGCCTGCTCACCGACACGGCTGTGCTGGCCGCCGAACCGGATTATTTGGTCAGCGCCGCGCCTTTCGCTCAGGGCGAGCTGCAAGCGGCGGCCTCTTTTACCCAATACCATCTGGAAAATTATGGGATTCCGGAGGGCCTCAGCCAGATAAATTCGCCCGGCCACGGCGTACGGGTCGCGGTGGTGGACAGCGGCGTGGATATAACGCACCCTGATCTGGCCATGAATATCGACGCCGCTTATCCCGGCCGCCGCAACTTCACGGGCAGCGGCAATTTAAGCGATGTGAGCGACGGCTACGGACACGGCACCATGGTGGCCGGTCTCATCGCCGCCAAGGGTCTCGCCCGGGGCGTCGCGACCGAAGCGAAAATCATCCCCCTCAAAGTGCTGGACAACAGCGGCAGCGGCAATACCAGCAATTTGATCGCCGCCATGAGCGCGGTGCGGGGATACGCCGATATAATCAACCTGAGTCTCGGCAGCACGGCGCATAGCGAGGCTCTGGACGCCGCCGTGCTGGACGCCTGGCAGGCGGGCTGTCTCGTCGTCTGTTCCGCCGGGAACGAAGGTCTGCCCAACGGGCCGGCGGACGGCTCCGGGGCCTGGGCCGCGATATATCCGGCCGCCAGCCTGGGCGCCATCGGGGTGATGGCCGCCGCCCGGGAACCGGCGGCGGGCGGTGATAGACTGGCAGTATTTTCCAATTGGGACGTGCTGCCCGACGACCGCGTGGAATACCATGTGCTGGCCCCCGGTTCCTCTCTGCAAAGCACCATGCCGGGCGGCGGCTACAGAGCAGGCGACGGCACCTCCTTCGCCACGCCGGTGGTGAGCGGCATGGCCGCCGCGCTGCTTTCCGCGCTGCGCGACGCCCGCCCGGGCCAGACGGTCACGAACGCCGAGCTTTTCAGCCGCGTCGTCGCCGGTACGGAAAACGTCCGGGGCAAGACCGTCGCGGGCAAATCCTATACTCTGCGACAGGTCCGCCTGGACAAGATGCTGCAAAACCAGCCCGCCCCCGCGTTTATTATAGACGATTCGTCTTTGCGGGGCGATTTGATCGCCGGCGGGGCGGCCAACTCCCTTTCGCTGGAAATATTTACCTTGCGAGGCCAGTCAGCGGCCGCGACGCTAAGAGTGACGTCGCAAACCGCCGGCGTGCGTTTTGCTGGAGACGCGTCTTCTCTGGATATCAAACTTGGCGCTCTGGCCGCCAACAGCAGCGCGGCGGCGCAGTTTAACGTTTTTGTCAGTCCGTCGGTCGCTAACGGCGAGAAAGCGAAGTTCACCTTCACCGTCGGGACGGCCGTCTTCACGCTGAGCAAACCCGTGACGCGCCTCGCTCACATCAGCGGCGACCTTACCGCCGGGCGCAGCCTGCTGGATCCTTCTGCCGTTTGGGTCGTCGACTCCGCGGCCTCCATCCCGGCCGGGAAAGCGCTGACGGTCGCCCCGGGGACGGAGGTGCGCTTTGAGGCCGGTCTCGTCAACTTCGGCGTCCTTAACATCGCCGGGACAGAGACACGTCCGGTCGTCCTGCGCCCGGGGACCCAGGGGGACAGGGTATCGATCGTAAACAGCGGCGAGGGCGCCCGTTCCGCGCTGAATTATGTCACCGTGACCAATCCGGATCTGCGGGTGACTTCGATCAATCACGCCTATTGGAGCGGGCACGGCGCGCCGAACCGGCCCCTGCGGGTGGAGGCTGCCTCTATCGCTCACTCGCAGGCCTTTGATTTCCGGCAGGCGGTGATAAAAGCCGACTTGGACGCCTGCGCTTTCAGCTATCTGGCCGGGGTCTCCGTCAGCGGCGGCAGCGTCACAAACTGTACTTTCATGAACAATATCATGCCGTCCGAATCCAATTTGCCTTTGACCAGCCTGGATTTGACCGGCGGCCTGCTTTTCCGGCAGAACGCGGTCCTGACGCCGCTGCGTTTTACCGGTTCCGCCGGCGCCGTCTATGACCTGAGTTCTAATTATTTTGATCTGACGCACTCCGCTTTCGCCTCCGCTCCCGATTTCAGCCAATGGAACACGCCGGCGAAACTGGCCTCCGGCTGCACTCTGCGCGTCGATCCCTCGCCGAGTCCCGCGCTGACCGCCGAGTGTCCGCCTTTTATCCTGTACGCCGAATCCCTCTCGGCCGCCGAGGAAATCAGCGGTTATTCCTCCAACCGGCTCATCCTGACTTTTAACACGGATATGGCCCAGGGCCAGCCGGTGCTGGAGTTGCTGCACGGGCAAAACGCTTTGCTGACCCCGGTTTCTTTTTACGACAAACGGGCGGTGAGCGGCGAATGGATCGGCCCCCGCACATGGCAGCTGAAAATCCAGACCGACGTCCCCGCCGCCTTCGTCTCGGCCGCCGGTCTGCGCGGCGCCAAAGACAAATGGCTTTACACCGCGGACGGGGAACGGCGCCTGCAGGTCGCGCTCAGCGTCGCCCGCGTCACGCAGAGCGTCGCCCTTCAGGCGGCAGCGGACGCCGCCGGAGTAACCCTGACCTGGGATAACGCCGCCGGATCAGCCGCCTGCGTCGTTTACCGCCAGCAGGACGGCGAAGCGCCGCAAAACATGGGCGCGCAAAAATCGCCCTGGCGCGATTCGTCAAGCAGAGGCGCGGTTTGTCATTACTATATCCGCGCCGGCAACGGCATCGCTTCCAATATCGTGACGGTGAACGGTTCCGGCGGCTCAGGCGGCGGCGGTTCCGGCGGTGGTGGCGGCGGCTCAGGC
>JAISEW010000125.1 GCA_031263945.1 Gracilibacteraceae bacterium
CCCCGCCGGCGCGGTCAGCCCGCTCTCCTCCGCGCGATAGACGAGCCGCGTCAGTTTTTTGGCCTTGGAACGCAAAACATGCGCCCGGCACGCTTCCTCGCTCCCGCACGGCAGCTGAAACAGCGTTTCCTGCTGGTCGGCGGTCAGGGCCCTTAGGTCCGCCGCGCGGCCGATCAGCCATTGCAGCTCATCGTCTGTGATGCTGAAAAACGTGCGGAGCGTGGGGTTCGCGTGATAGACCAATTCCTCGGCCTTGATCAGGTCGTCCGCCAGCGCGGCGCGTTCCCCGCCGCCGAGCCCGCGCAGCACGGCGGCCAGCAGCCCGGTCTCGCTCGCGAACTCGTCCGTTAATATCTCGAAGTCGCAGCGCAGGTCGGCGGACGGCGCGGATAAAAACGGGTAGGCCTCATAAGGGCTTCTATAGCGCGGTTTGAACTCGCTCATTGGATGTGTTTTCCTCCCACAGCGCAAAAGATCGCCGCATAAAAGCGCGGATCCCGAAGTTATAGGCGTCGTCCAAGGCCGTGCCGCTCATTATTTCCTCCGGCCGGCCCTCCGCCACCAGCGCGCCGCCGCTCATCAGCAGGATCCGGTCGGAGTAGAGCCGGGCGAAACTGAGGTCGTGCATGACCTGGATCACGGCGCGCCCGCCCTGCGACACCCACTCCTGCAGATATCCGAACAGTTCGGCTTGATGTTTTAAATCCAAATGGTTAGTGGGTTCGTCCAGCACGATGATCCGCGGTTCCTGGGCAAAAGCCCGCGCCAGCATGACGCGCTGCCGCTGACCGCCGGACAGCCATGTAATGGAATCGCCGGCCTGCTCAAACATGCCGACGGTCCGCAGGCAGTCCTCGGCGACGCGCCAATCTTCGCTGGAGCTGGTGGCCAGCACTCCGCGCCGTTTTCCGTAACGCCCCATCATCACCGTGTCCAGCACGCTGAAATCAAACCACTGCTCCGAGATCTGCGCCATCATGGAGATCGCCGCCGCCAGGTCGCGCCGCTGCAGGGCCGAAACACTCCGGCCCAGTATGCGTATGTCGCCGCCCATCAGCGGGATCAGCTTGCAGATCGCTTTCAGCAGCGTCGTCTTGCCGCAGCCGTTGGGACCGATGATGCTGACGCGCTCGCCCGCGGCCACGGCGAAGTTAGCGGCGCGGACGACCTCAATGCCGCGATAGCCCGCGCTGGCGCCGCGCACTTCCACCAGAGGCGGCATTATTTCACCTTCCTTTGCCGGAAAAACACAAACGCGAAAAACGGCGCGCCGATCAGCGCGGTCACCACGCCGACGGGCAGTTCGGAGGCGGGAATCGCCGTCCGGGCGATCAGGTCGGAGGCCACCATCAGCGTGCCGCCGCATACCGCCGTCATCGGCAGCACGACTTTGTGTTTCGCCCCGAATACGCGGCGCACGATATGCGGCGCGACCAGATCGATGAAGCTGATGATGCCGACAAAAGCTATGGACGCGCCGGTCAGGGCCGCACCGAGGTACAGCAGCAGCCATTTTTCCCGTCTGACGTTTATGCCGATCAGCGCGGCTTGCTCGTCGCCGAAGGTGAGGATGTCCAGTTCCCGCGTTCTCAGGCTCAAGGCGATCAGCAAGAGACAGGCGACGGGCAGAACGGCCAGCGTATGCGTCCATTCGCGCATGCTGAAACTGCCCATCTGCCAGTAAGTGAGGCGCTGGAGGACCGTAGCGCTCAGCGCGGTGATCAGGCTGATCAGCGCCGAGATGAACAGGGAAAACACCATCCCGACCAGCACGATCGTATTGCTCGACAGGTCGCGGTCCAAGGCGGACGAGAAAAATATCGCCAGCGTGATCGCGCCGATCCCGCAGACACAGCCGACCAGCGGATAGCCGAACAAACCGAGCGCCGGCAGCGTCACGTTGAACAGCATGAGTGTGCCGACGCCCAGCGAAGTCCCTGCGGAGACGCCGATCGTGTAGGAGGAAGCCAGCGGATTACGCAAAACCGACTGCATCACCACGCCGCTCGCCCCCAGGGAGGCGCCGACGGTAAAAGCCAGCAGCACCCTTGGCGCCCGCAGCGTCCAGAGGATGGTGTCGACCGCGCTGTCAACATGCGCGGGGACCGGCTGACGGAATATATGGCAAAACAACACCGTCGGCACGTCCGCGAGGGGGATCTTTACGCTCCCGGCACAGACCGCGAGGATCATCGAGATCAGCGCGGCGGCGATGAACAGCGCGGCGCAGACAATCGGGCGGACACGGGCGCCGGTTATTCGCGCGGCCATAGATCAGGATGCATCGCGGCAGCCATCTCCCGGATCGCCTGGAGGATATATTCGTTCGAGAGTGAACTGGAAAAATTATCCACATAAAAGACCTGGCCCTCCCGGACCGCCGTCACGCCGCGCAGCGCTTCCCGGCTCAGGATCTCGTCCACGGGCGCGTCTATATAGTTGACGTTGGTGAATATGACATCCGGGTCGCGGGCGACGACTTGCTCCTCGGACACGGCCAGCCAGCCCGTCATATCGGCGAAGATGTTTTCGCCGCCCGCGGTTTCGATCATTTCGGTGAGAAAAGTCTCGGAGCCGAAGCTGTAGGCGGCGGGGGCGGACGCTATCTCAAAATACACGGTTTTTTTCGCGGCGCCGCTCACGGCGTCCCGCACCTCTTGGATGCCCGCGTCAAGCTCTCTGACGATCGCCGTTCCCTCGTCACGCCGCCCGACCAAGTCGGCGATAAACATCAGGTCCGCGCGGATGCCCTCGATGCTCACGCTGCTCGGTATGGCGGCGACACAGGCTCCCGCGCCGGCGAGCAGCTTCAGGGGGTCGCTGCCGTCATACCCGGTCATCGCCGAACACAGCGCCAGATCCGCGTCCAAAGTCAGCAGCATTTCCCCGTCGGGCGAGAGCATGTCCACCAGCGGGAGTTCGGCGGGGATCCCCGCGACGGTCGCGGAACTCGTGTCGACGGCGACCAGTTTGTCCGCCAGGTCCAGATGGACGAGCGTCTGGGTGACGGAAGGGGCGAGCGAGATGATCCGGTTCACTTCCGCCGGCGGTATTATGGGGTTCCCGGCGCGATCGGTCGTCAGGGCGGCGGCGGGATCGGCCGCCCCGGCGGCGGGCGGGGCGCTTGGCGGCGGCGTTTCGCCAGAGGAACAGCCGGTAAGCAAAGTCAGCGCCAGAGCCAGCGTGATCAGGATGGAGGGAAGTTTACTCATGTGCGCGCCTCC
The DNA here is from genome assembly GCA_031263945.1 of Gracilibacteraceae bacterium. Lineage (GTDB taxonomy): Bacteria > Bacillota > Desulfitobacteriia > Desulfitobacteriales > Syntrophobotulaceae > JAIRRL01. The sequence continues at coordinate 3,225 of JAISEW010000125.1, forward strand.
TGAAAATAAAATATTTCCTCCCGCCGGAGCGTGAGGAAACGCAGATGTACAGATTTACATCCTACGCCCTGTCCGGCAGCAGAGCGACGAGGTATCGGTATCTGGCAGCTCGGCGACCCGACTTATTTCGGCGGAAAGCTGAATAATTCCCGGCGAATATCACGGTTACTGGGATAGCCCGGGCCTCACACCCGTATTCTCCGAACTGAGCCAATATCATTATAGAAAACCACATTCCGTCTGTCAAGTCTCTGGACATAAATCCGATACTATGCTAAAATAAGCCGTTGCATTTCACACCATCGTCATTGCGAGGAGCGAAGCGACGAAGCAATCCAGACCCGCGTTACACACCGCATTCCCGTCATTCCGAGCTTGTCCCGGAATCCAAAAAATGGAAACAAGGGACAGGGGATGGATTCCGGCATAAAGCCGGAATGACGGCGGGGAGACTGTCTCTGAACTTGTAACAAATAAGCGGCGCGGGAGTAAGTTAATAAGAACATAAGGGGGATGGACGCTCAGATGACCGAGGCAGAAATCAAGACGCTGGCCCGCGCGGTGCGCCGGGACGTGATCCGCATGGTGGCGGCGGCGGGTTCGGGGCATCCGGGCGGTTCCCTCTCGGCGGCGGATATTCTGGCCGTGCTGTACGGCGCGGTGATGCGCGTGGATCCGGCCCGGCCGGACGATCCGGACCGAGATCGCTTCATCCTGAGCAAAGGGCACGCCGCGCCGGCGCTCTACGCCGCGCTGGCGGAGCTGGGCTATTTCGCCCCATCGGAACTCTTGGAGCTGCGCCGGGTGAACGCCAGGCTGCAGGGGCATCCGGATATGCGAAAAATACCCGGGGTGGACGCTTCCACCGGCTCTCTCGGCCAGGGGCTGGCCATCGCAGCCGGACTGGCGCTGGCCGCCCGGGTCACGGGGCGGGACTACCGGGTCTATACTTTGCTGGGCGACGGCGAAACCGCGGAGGGCATGGTTTGGGAAGCGGCGATGGCCGCCGCCCATTACCGATTGGATAATCTGACGGCCATCGTGGACGTGAACGGCCTGCAGATCGACGGGCGGACAGCCGACGTGATGGACCCGGCCCCGCTGGACGCCAAATGGGAGGCCTTCGGCTGGCAGGTCGTCGAGACGGACGGGCACGACCCGGGGGCGCTTTTGGCGGCGCTGGCCGCGGCGGTGCGGACGCGGGGCCGGCCGGCGGTGATCTTGGCGCAGACGGTCAAAGGC
>JAISEW010000211.1 GCA_031263945.1 Gracilibacteraceae bacterium
GCCGTTCGCGCGGAGCGTGGCGCCGGCCTATTATAAGTAGAAAGGAAAAAACGCCGCCCGGCAAGGGGGTGGGGGAGAGTGGAGAGTGGAGAGTGGAGAGTGGAAGAAGGAGCGGGAGAGGGGGGGAGGGAGCGTGAGAGAGGGAAGTTATGGGGTTGATCATTGAAAACAGCCGGTTGGGCGCTCCGGAGCAAAAGCTGTACCGGTTGGTGTTTGAAAGCGAGGCGGCGCGGACGGCCCAGCCGGGGCAATTCGTCCACATCCGGGTGACCGCCGCCGCCGCGCCGCTGCTGCGCCGGCCTTTGAGCGTCGCCGCCATTGACGCGGCGGGGGGGCGTCTCGCTGTTTATTACCGCCTGAAAGGGCAGGGGACGGATTTGCTGAGCCAAAAACGTCCCGGCGAAAAACTGGACTTTTTAGGACCGCTGGGGCGCGGGTTTACCGTCCCCGCCGCCGGCGAACTGCTCCTGATTGCCGGCGGCGTCGGTGTTTTCCCGCTGCTTAGCCTTGGGGAAGAAGCCGGGCGGCGGGGCATCCCCAGCGTATTGCTCTGGGGCGGGGAAAACAGGGCTTTTTTCGCCGCGGCCGCCGCCGTGGCTGAACATATTCCCGTCCGCCGTCTGGCGACGGCGGACGGAAGTTTTGGCGACCGAGGCCTGGTCACGGATCTCCTGACCTCCTTTCTCGCGCAGCCAAGAGGCGGCGGTGCGGCGACGGCCGTCCGCCGCGCCGCCGCCTGCGGGCCGTATCCGATGCTGAAAGCCGTGGCGGCGACGGCCCGCGCACGCCGCCTGCCCTTGGAAGTATCCCTGGAGACGACAATGGCCTGCGGTATCGGGGCGTGCCTTGGCTGCGCTTCCCCCGGACGGGACGCTTCCGGGGCCGCGGTCATGCGCCGCGTTTGCCTGGACGGCCCTGTTTTTCCCGCGGAGGAGGTGGAGTGGCTATGACGGACATGCGGGTCACGCTGGGGCCGCTCACTTTTCGCAATCCGGTGCTGACGGCCTCCGGCACATACGGTTTCGGCGCGGAATACGCGCCGTATTGCCCGCCCGGCCGCCTGGGCGCTATTATGGTCAAAGGGATCACCCCCCAGGCGCGGCTCGGCAACCCGCCGCCGCGCCTGGCGGAAACGCCGGCCGGGCTTTTGAACGCCGTCGGTCTGGAAAATCCCGGGTTGGAAGAATTTGTTAAATTGTATCTGCCGCGCCTGCGCGAGATGGACACCGCCGTCGTCGTGAATATCGCCGGGTTTTCCGCCGCAGACTACGCGCTGATGGCCCGGACCTTGGACGGCCTGGACGGCGTGGCCGCTCTCGAGGTCAATATATCCTGCCCGAACGTCGAGCGCGGCGGGCTGGCTTTCGGCGCCGACCCCGCGAGCGCGATGGCGGTGCTGCGCGCCGTGCGCGAATCGACGTCTCTCCCGGTCATCGCCAAACTTTCCCCTAACATCACGGATATCCAGGCGATGGTCCGCGCCGCCGAACGGGGAGGAGCGGATATCATCTCTTTGATCAACACCATCACCGGCATGGCGATCGACGTGCAGACCCGGCGCCCGGTCCTCGGCAATATCACGGGCGGACTTTCCGGCCCCGCCGTCAAACCGGTGGCTCTGCGCATGGTCTATCAGGCCTATGAGGCGACGCGGCTGCCGATTATCGGCATGGGCGGGATCAGCGACTGGAAAGACGGGGTGGAGTTTTTGCTGGCCGGGGCTAGCGCCGTCGCCGTCGGGACCGCGAATTTCACGGATCCGCGCGCTCCGCTGGCGATTTTGCGCGGCATGGACAAGTATTGCCGCGAAAACGGTTTTGCCCGGGTGACGGAGCTGGTCGGTCTGGCCCATGCGGCGCCGGAGGGGAAATGATCAACGAACTTCTGCTCGTCCTGGTCATGGCGACAGTCTACGGCGCGGCGCTGCTGACTTACCGTTTCGCCGGCATACCGGGTTTGATGTGCTTCAATGTTTTCATAATCATCATGGCAAATATCGAAGTGCTGATGCTGGTGGAAGCTTTCGGCGCGGTGATGACGCTGGGCAACGTGCTGTTCGCCGCCACCTTTCTCGTGACGGACATTGTTTCGGAAACGGCGGGCAAGCGGGCGGCAAAGCGCGCCGTGCATCTGGGCATGGGCGCCGCTTTTCTTTTTATAGTCATCTCCGAAACTTGGATGCTCTATATTCCCGCCCCGGAGGATTGGGCGGCGCCGGCGATCAGGGAACTTTTCGCGCATACGCCCCGTCTTGTGGCGGCTTCTTTTATCGTATACGTCGTCTCCCAATATTTTGACATCTGGCTGTATCATAAATTCTGGGCGCTCACGACCGCACGCACGGGGGACGCGCGCCGGCTGCTCTGGACGCGCAGCGCTTCCACTCTCGTCTCCCAGTTTATCAATTCGGCTCTTTACACCCTGCTGGCTTTCGGCGGCATGTACGACGGCGAAACTTTGCTCTCAATCGCGCTTTCCACCTATGCGATCTACGCCGTCCTCAGTATTTGCGACACGCCCGTCATTTATCTGGCCCGCGCGATGAAGCGGGAGAAGGGTATCCCGGAGAGCGGGCCGGGAGGAGAGTGAATAGTCATGGCCTTAGTATGGGAAAAACTTGAATCAGAGGAAGATATCGCTTATTTTCATTCGTTGAAGCTTAAAAGCGGGTTATATAGTGGTGAAGAAGCGCTCCGGCAACCGTTACAGTGGATGATAGACCGGGAACGCGATATCAGGATGGTTTTCAT
>JAISEW010000045.1 GCA_031263945.1 Gracilibacteraceae bacterium
AAAAGAAACAACTCCCGACCCGCCGTCGCCGCCGCGAACATAAATCTTTGCCTGATCATAAAACATAATCGCCAATCCCGGTTCAAAAACAGTAGTTTTCAGACAGACCCTAATAAAAAAACCTCTTGTTTCAGCGGCTCATCTTCCCGATACAATGAATAACGGCAAACAAGCTTTCCTTCAGCCGCCGCCAACTCGATCACAGCTCTGTATAAATTTTCAGCGTCCTCCGAACCGACGCCGGTGTCCGCGTCCGCGTCGCAAACGTCAACAAAAGCCTGAAACGCCTCCGCCCTCTCCCCGCCAAAAAAAGCCAGCGGACGGGTGAATTCCTCCGCCACCCGAACGACGACTGCGGTTCCGCGCCCGGTCAGGTGAAAATACCACTGCAATACCAGCGCCTGCAGGAGTTCTTCCTCGATACGCGAAATTTCCTGCTGCGGGGCGAGCGTTTTTACCGTTTCTTCTATGCAGGCGAGCGCTTTTTCCGGGCTGCCTAACTGGATGTAACCCTTTATGACCTGTATGGTATTCAAAAAATCATGCCGCTGCCGGCGGAGAAACTCCGTTTGCCGCAAAAGCAGGCGCCGCTCCGTCTCAATCACATTCACACCTTCAGGCAATCGAAAGCGATCCCTTACGCTGTGACGGCCGCCGGCCGCTGCGGGTAAACACTGACCTTCTTGCGGTATTTATCCCGGCGCTCAAATTTTACATAGCCGTCGATAAGGGCAAAAATCGTGTCGTCCCGGCCCAGACCCGTGTTATTACCGGGATGGATCTTGGTGCCCCTCTGCCGGATCAAAATATTGCCCGCTGCGACGTACTGGCCGTCGGAGCGTTTAACGCCGAGACGTTGAGCCTGACTGTCGCGCCCGTTGCGGGTGCTGCCCATTCCTTTTTTATGCGCCATGCGGTTTCGCCTCTTTCCTCTGTCTTAGGCCGCGTTATCGACCTGAATGCTTTCGATCTGGATCCTCGTATAAAGCTGCCGGTGTCCGCGTTTCACCCGCACATGCTTCTTAGGCTTATAGCGAAAAGCGACGATTTTTTTGCCTTTGACATGCTCCAGCACTTTGACCTGAACTGTCGCTCCCTTTACCAGGGGGTCTCCGATCAGCAGACCTTCCTCCCCCGAAACCAGTAACACTTCTGTGAGTTCGACCGTGGAATCCGCTTCGACCGCCAATTTTTCCACATTAAGCACATCCCCGGGACTGACCAGGTACTGCTTGCCACCAGTCTGTAAAACCGCGTACATTCTCTCTCGTCCCTTCTTGAAATCTCGCCCGCCGCAGGCCGATCCGCGCCGCGAATCAGTTAATGCCCGCCCGGAGCGGCATTGTCCGCATAATTTCTTCTCAGACCAATAGATTATACATATCATCAGCCGATTTGTCAAATGTGATTTTTATTCGCCAAAACCTGGAAATCCGCGCCGGCAGCGACATCTGTCTCTTTCTACAAAATTTATCGAAAAATTAAATTTTTTCTCAATAATTTAAGAAGGATTTTGCTTTGACATGAAGAAATATCCTGTTACTCCAAGATAATGCGGAGTAAATACGTAATAAAGGAGGGAGTTTTATGATTTTCGAGGACTTGTCCGGGGTTTTTTGCGGAAAAATCAATCTTAGTATTTCTTTGTCCGAGAAATACCCACTAATCCGGAGGTGATATTGATGATTTCTAATGAATTGGCGGAAAAACTCTATGAAGAAAATGCCCATTATTTACGCAGCATTCTAAGCAAGATCGAAAAAGACAAATCGCATATCGACGATATCTTACAGGAGACATTCTGCAAGGCCTTTCAATCGTTTGAGCAGCTGCGTGACATCTCAAAATTCCGATACTGGATCAGCAGGATCGCCGTCAATCAGTGCTACGAGTACTTCCGCCGTAAACGGGAAGTGCCGTCCGACATCATTGACAGCCCTTCCTGCTATGTGAATCTGGATTTCCTGCTTGATAAAGACCTGATGATGCGGGCGCTGCAAGAACTGAAACAGGAAGAACAAGAACTTTTCATCATGAAATATTTCTTTGATCTGGACCTGCCGGATATCGCCGGTCTGCTGGAAATCACCGTGAGCAACGCCAGCGTCCGTCTGCACCGCGCCAGAACCAAATTGAAACATATTTTGAAGATCCATGAAAGCGAGTGCTGTTAAGTTTTTCTTGGGCCGCGCCGGCCAATAAGCGGTCCAGTTGACGCCGCGATCTCGCGGCGCGGCAAGGCGCCGGGTCCCGCTAATATGTTGTTGTATTCGCGGGACCTGACGCCACAGCCATAGGCTCGAAAAGGCAATTCAATTGGACAGTTTATTTGTTGGCTGCTACTTTCCTTATTCCTGAGAGTATAGCACTGTAGACAAATAGCGCTCTCCGGTGTCCGGCAAAACGGCTACGATGAGTTTGCCCTTGTTTTCCGGGCGCTTGGCGATCTCCGCCGCCGCGAACACCGCCGCGCCGGAGGAAATACCCACGAGCAGCCCTTCGGTTTTAGCCAGCTCCCGCGAAGCGGTAAAAGCCTCGTCGTTTTTCACGGTAAAAATTTCGTCGATGATCGAGCGATTCAGGACGGCGGGCACGAACCCCGGGCCGATGCCCTGGATCTTATGGGAACCGGAGCGGTTTTCCGACAGCACCGGCGAATCAAAAGGCTCGACCGCCACGACCCGCACGCCTGGTTTCTTCTGTTTCAGGACTTCCCCGACGCCGGTGATCGTGCCGCCGGTGCCGACGCCGCTGACGACTATATCGACCGCGCCGTCCGTGTCGCGCCAGATTTCCTGTGCCGTGGTCTGGCGGTGGATCTCCGGATTGGCCGGATTGTCGAACTGACCGGGGATGTAGGAATCCGGGGTTTGGGCCGCCAGTTCCTTCGCTTTGGCTACCGCGCCTTTCATGCCTTCCGCTCCCGGGGTCAGCACGAGTTCGGCGCCCAGGGCTTTCAGGAGGTTGCGGCGCTCAATGCTCATGGTTTCCGGCATGGTCAAAATGAGCCGGTATCCGCGGACCGTCGCCACAAAAGCGAGCGCGACGCCGGTATTCCCGCTCGTGGGTTCGATCAGAGTCGTGCCTTTTTTGATCAGCCCTTTTTCCTCGCCGTCCTTGATCAGCGCGTAACCGATGCGATCCTTGACGGAGGACAGCGGGTTGTAGTATTCCAGCTTGGCGACGACTGTGGCCTCCAGTTTTTTTTGCGCGTTGTAATTCGTGAGTTCCAGCAACGGAGTGTTCCCGATGAGATCTGTCAAGGTTTTAGCGATTTTCGCCATGATTGCGCCTCCTCGTAAAATTTTGGCGGGCAGCCCGCATAAAATAATGTTCGCATATATGTTTAATATGCTTTTTTATTGTATCATCGGCCCTCAAGTCTGTCAAGGGTTATCGGTGAAAAAATGTCAAAAATTCTTGACTATCCGTTACGAAAATGTTAAACTGACGAAGTTGATATTCGCACCAAAACCAGAAAAGAGGGCAGGGCGTGAAAGAAAAAATTCATCCGAAGTACGGGGCCAGTACCATAACCTGTGCTTGCGGCAATGTAATTGAAACCGGCAGCACTAAAAAGGACATAAAAGTGGAAATTTGCTCCAAATGCCATCCTTTTTATACGGGTGTGCAAAGATTCGTGGATTCCGGCGGCCGGGTAGATCGTTTCAAGAGAAAATACGGCTTGCAGTAGCCGCCATAAGTTTATGAAACCAAGGAAGTACTGATTAATCAGTGCTTCCTCAAGCAGAGCGGCAGCTCTGCTTTTCCTTGCGCTTAGAAAGTCGGTGAGGCCATGTTTGAACAGCTGGAAGAGATGGAAAAAAAATATGAGCATCTGACAGAGATGCTGACGCAGCCGGAAATCATAGCCAATCAGGCGGAGTTTCAGCGGATTGCCCGCGCTCAGGCCGCGCTGACGGAACTAGCGGCGGTTTTTCGCGATTACCGCGCGGCGCGGCATGAACTAAGCGATTTGCAGACGATGCTGGCGGACGAACACGACCATGATATGCGGGCCATGATAGCGGCGGAGGAAAAAGAATTGGGCGAGCGGAGCGACGCTTTGGCCGCCCGGCTGCGGACGCTGCTCCTGCCGCGCGATCCGGATGATGAAAAAAACGTCATCGTGGAAATTCGCGCCGGGACGGGCGGCGAGGAAGCGGCTCTTTTTGCCGGCGACCTTTACCGCATGTATACGCGTTATGGCGAGGCCCGGCACTGGAAAAACGAGCTTCTCAGCGCGAGTTACACGGATATCGGCGGCTTCCGGGAGATCATTTTTATGCTTGAGGGCCGGGATGTATACAGCCGTCTGAAATTTGAGAGCGGCGTCCACCGCGTGCAGCGCATCCCGGCCACCGAGTCGGGCGGGCGCGTCCATACCTCGGCCGCCACGGTAGCCGTGCTGCCGGAAGCTGCTGAGGTGGAAATAGACATCGACCCCAATGATCTGCGCATCGATATTTTTTGCTCCAGCGGGCCGGGCGGTCAGTCCGTCAACACGACCCAGTCGGCTATCCGCGTGACCCATCTACCGACGGGTCTGGTCGTCTCCTGTCAGGACGAGAAATCGCAGCATAAGAACAAGGATAAAGCCTTGCGCGTTTTGCGGGCTCGTCTGCTGGAAAAAGCGCGGGCGGAAGCCCAAGGCGAAATAGCCGAACGGCGTCGGAATCAGGTGGGGACCGGCGACCGCAGCGAGCGCATCCGCACTTATAATTTTCCCCAGGGCCGGGTGTCCGATCACCGCATCGGCCTGACTTTGCACAAGCTGGACGCCGTCCTGCTCGGTGATCTCGACCCTGTCGTCGACGCCTTGACGGACGCGGATCAGGCGGCGCGTCTGCGGGAGAGTGAGTGGGCGTGATGAAAACGCTGGCCGCGGCGGCGGAAAGGCTGGCCGCGGCCGGAGTAGAAGCGCCGCGCGCCGAGGCGGATCTGCTCCTGGCCCATGTACTCGGCGCCGGGCGGGACAAATTATATATTGAGCAAAACCGGCGGCTGACGCCGGCGGAAATCGCTTCTTATGAAATTTTACTCGCGCGGCGGGCGGCCCGCGAACCCTACGCCTATCTGACCGGCCGGCGGGAATTCCTCGGCCGGGATTTTGCGGTGTCCGCGGCGGTGCTGATCCCGCGGCCGGAAACCGAAGAACTCGTGCTGGCGGCGCTGGCGGATCGCGGCGCCGGCGGGCGGCGCTGGCTGGATCTCGGAACCGGCAGCGGGGTCGTCGCCATCAGCCTGAAACTGGCCCGGCCGGAAGCGGCCGTGACCGGAACGGACATTTCCGCCGCGGCCCTGCGGACGGCGGCGGGCAACGGCGCCCGCTTGGGCGCGGATGTGCGCTGGGCGCGGGGCGATCTGTTCGCGGCCGTGGCGGGCGAAATCTTTGATCTGATCGTCATGAACCCGCCTTACATATCGGCGCGGGAATACGCGGTCTGCGCGCCGGAAGTGCGAAAAGAACCGTCAATCGCTCTCGTGGCCGCCGAAGACGGTTTGCTGTTTTACCGCCGTCTGGCGCGGGCAGCGGCGGCGCGCCTCAGCCCGGCCGGGGCGCTGTGGCTGGAGATCGGCGCGGCCCAAGGCGCGGCGGTGCGGGAAATATTCACGGCCGCCGGCTGGCGGCTGGAGATCCGCCGCGACCTGGCCGGACGGGAGCGCCTGGCGCGAGCCGTTCTTACTTCATGACGCGGCCGGTGTAAGCTTCCACCATGTTTTCAATTTGCGCCAAGGTCGATTCCGCCCAGGGGTACTCAAAAAGATACTCCCCTCCCCAAGCGGCGATGGCTTTTTTTTGCCCGTCCAGCAGATCATAGTAATCACAGGCGAAAGTACCCTGCCGCACATGACAGCTCCCTCGGTTGGAGACAAGAATATTCAAGCTCTTATCCTTGAATATGCCGCGCAAGTAAGAGACGGCTTTGCGATAGAGCTGTTTTACATGTTCGTCGTAATGTCGGTTGTCCCACAGCACGTTTACGGCCATCTCCATAGTGACGGTGCCGCGCTTATCCACAAGCAGCGCCAGTAATTCTTTCGCTTTCGCGTTTTTGAAATGAATGGGCTGTCCGTCAATAAACACGTCAAAATGGCCGAACGTGCGCACTGTCACTTGCGCTTCCTTGCAGGGCAGCAGTTTAGCCAGCGTTTTGCTGACGGCCTCTTCGGCGAGCGGTTTCAGCCAATAGGCGTCGCTGCAAGCCTGCATGGCCTCTATGGCGTGAGCGTCCGTCGAAGCGGCCAGCGCCAGTTTCATATTATCATGGTAACGGGCCAGCGAACAAAGCGCCGCTTGAGCGTCGCCCAGTTCATCCAGATCCAGTATCAGTAATCCGGGATTTTCATTGATCAGGTGAACAAAACCGCCGCTATGACTGGCGAAAGCGCTGATCTGATGCTCGCTGCCATGAGCCTGACAGCATGACGTCAACAAGCGGCGGGTTTCTTCCTGCGGGGAAATGATTACAATATCCATGATCGCTTCTATATCTCATCTTCGCGCGACTGCCTTAGCTGCACCTGTCTCTGGTAAATATAACTGCAAAGGAGCGCGTCGGCGTGCGGCACGAGCGGGTCAAGGCGGCAGCCGTAAAACACGGCGTCGGAAGAATCGCGTTCCGCGCGCAAAATAGTGAAAAACAAGGGGAACGGCACCACGGGTATCGTCAGCGACCCGCGCATCCCTATATCCAATTCATTTTTTGACGTGAACATCACGCCGCCGGCGGAAATATTTTTCACCTCGACGTTCACATGCTTAACGTAGTCGGTCCAGGTTTTATCCTCATCTTCATAGCTGGTGATCTGCCCGCGAAAATCCACCCGCACCTTCAGGTTGCTGCGCCGTTCGATCCGCCCGCTCCAACGGGTGATAAGAAAATTGGCCTGTGTGTTCGGGACGATAAAAGTCAGAATGGCCGCCGCTTCATAAATGCCGAGTTCACTGTACAGGAGTACGTTTACCGGCCGGTGCAGAGTGAGACTGCCGGTATTGAAATCCTTCAGTATCAACTGGGGTTTCATGTTCTCGTCACTTTGCACGGTACACCACAAGCTAATCGCCAGGAGTACAGGTTTCTCACCGCTGGTGAACACCTCGGCTTTGCGGTAGATCTCCATAGTTCACCCCTCACAGTTACATATCACGTCATTTTATTATAACCTAAAAAAGGCGGAAGGGAAATGTTTTTTTTGAAAAGTTTATCTTGGTTTATCTTGGTTGGCAGCCGCAGTAATTCTGCCGGTAAAATCCCTCTCTCCTAGCGATAGCCATCGTTTTCCCGTAGCCGTCCTTTTTTTTGAAATCTTCCGGGATAAAAACCGGATTCGGGGCTTCCCGCGCCAATTCCGCACCAAGGGCGAGAAGAGGCGCGCTTTTTTTGCGCGGGCTCACCGTGAGCGTCGTCGTGAAAAACCCTATGCCTCGCTCCCTTGCGTAAGCGGCCGTCCGGGCCAGACGGTAGCGGAAACAAATCAGACAGCGGCGTCCGCCCTCCGGTTCCGCTTCCAGTCCGCGCACCGCCCGCTCCCAATCGCCGCGCTCAATGTCGTCTTCCACGAAAACGCAGCCGGCAGTCCGCGCGCAGCGCCGGCATTCGTCACGCCGGCGCTCGTATTC
>JAISEW010000147.1 GCA_031263945.1 Gracilibacteraceae bacterium
GACGCGGCGCACAAACGGCTCGTGGATCTGCTCAAGGCGGGAGAACCGCTGCCGATGGATCTCCGGGGCCAGGTGATATACTATGTCGGGCCGGCGCCCGCCAAACCAGGCAAGCCGATCGGGTCGGCCGGGCCGACTACCAGTTACCGGATGGACGCCTACGCGCCGGCTTTGATCGCCGAGACGGGCCTCAAGGGGATGATTGGCAAAGGCAAGCGGAATGACGACGTCAAACAGGCTATCAAGGAGCATAAAGCCGTTTATTTCGGCTCTACCGGCGGGGCGGCCGCTCTGACCGCCAGATGTATCAAGACGGCGGAAGTCATTGCCTATCCTGATCTGGGACCGGAAGCGATCAGAAAGCTGACGGTGGAAAATATGCCGGTGACGGTGATCAATGACGTTCACGGCGGCGACCTCTATATCGAGGGCGTCAAAAAGTATAATACGGAGTCGTGAGAAACCACGCCGTCTGATCGTTACAGTTCAGATGTCATTGCGAGCGAAGCGAAGCAATCCAGACAGGGAATGGGGATGGATTCCGGCATAAAGCCGGAATGACGGCGGGAGAGACCGTCTCTGAACAGTAACGTCTGATCAGAGGAGGCGCTGATTGATTAAAATCAGCGCTTCCCAACAGTAAATGATGGAGAGTGAATCAAATGGGAAACAAACAGCAATGGACGGAAACTACTCTCGCGAAATCGCTGGCTCGCGGGAAAGAACGCAAGGAATTCAAAAGCACCAGCGGGATCCCGCTGGAACGGCTCGCCACGCCGGAAGACTTGCATGAGGATTATGACACGGCGCTCGGTTATCCGGGCCAGTATCCCTTTACCCGGGGCGTACAGCCGACGATGTATCGCGGCCGGCTCTGGACCATGCGCCAATACGCCGGTTTCGCCACCGCGGAGGAAAGCAACAAACGCTACAAATATCTGCTGTCTCAGGGGCAGACCGGCCTGTCGATCGCCTTTGACCTGCCCACGCAGATCGGCTATGATTCGGATGATCCCCTCGCCACGGGCGAAATAGGCCGGGTGGGCGTAGCCATCGACTCGACCAAAGACATGGAGATCCTTTTTGACGGCATCCCGATGGACAAGGTCAGCACCTCCATGACCATCAACGCCCCGGCCGTCGTCCTGCTGGCTTTTTACATCGCCGCCGCGGAAAAACAGGGCGTGACCCCCGATAAACTGAACGGCACCACCCAAAATGATATCCTGAAAGAATACGCGGCGCGCGGCACCTATATTTTCCCGCCCGCGCCTTCCATGCGTCTCGTCACGAATCTGTTCGGCTACTGCTCCGCCAACACGCCGCAGTGGAACACTATTTCCATTTCCGGTTATCATATGCGCGAGGCGGGCTGCTCGGCGGCCCAGGAGATCGCCTTCACGCTGGCCGACGGCATCGCCTATGTCGAAGCCGCCATCAGCGCCGGCATGGACGTCGATGATTTCGCCGGCCGTCTGGCCTTCTTCTTCGCCTCCCATAACAATCTCTTGGAGGAAGTGGCGAAATTCCGCGCGGCGCGGCGCCTGTGGGCCAAGATCATGAAAGAGCGCTTCCACGCCAAGAAAGAACGCTCGATGATGCTGCGTTTCCACACCCAGACCGCCGGCTGCACGCTGACCGCTCAACAGCCCGACAACAATATCGTCCGCGTGGCCGTGCAGTCTCTGGCCGCGGTCATGGGCGGCACGCAGTCTCTGCACACGAACAGCAAGGACGAGGCTCTGGCCCTGCCGACCGAGGAGTCCGTGCGCATCGCCCTGCGCACGCAGCAGATCATCGGCTATGAATCCGGCGTGGCCGACACCATCGACCCGCTGGCCGGCAGCTACTATGTGGAGGACCTGACGAACAAACTCCAGGCCAAGGCCGAAGAATATATCGCCCGCATCGACGATATCGGCGGCGCGGTCAAAGCCGTGGAAGTCGGTTTCATTCAGCGCGAGATCACGGACAGCGCCTATGAGTATCAGAAAGCCGTCGAAGTCAAGGATCAGATCGTCGTCGGCCAGAACGAATTCATGGTGGAAAAAGTGCCGGTGGGCGCGCTGCACAAGATCGACCCCGCGACGGCGGATCTGCAGATCAAAAAAGTCACGGAAGTGCGCAAAAACCGCAATCAGGATGATGTAAAAGAAAAACTGGCCGCCCTGCGCGCGGCGGCGACGGACGCCGACACCAACCTCATGCCCTACATTTTGGACTGCGCGCGCATCTACTGCACCGAGGGCGAGATCTGCAACGAATTGCGCGCCGTGTTTGGCGAATACCGCGCGACGGAGGTACTGTAATGTCGGATAAAAAGATTAGGATTCTCATTGCTAAACCAGGCTTGGACGGGCACGACCGCGGGGCGAAAGTCATCGCCCGCACTTTGCGCGACGCCGGCTATGAGGTGATATACACCGGCCTGCGTCAGTCGCCGGAACAGATCGTCGCCTCCGCCATCTCGGAGGACGTGGACGCGATCGGCATCTCCGTGCTGTCCGGCGCCCACAACTATCTGTTTCCCCGCATCATCGAACTGCTGAAAGAACAGGGATCGGATGATATTCTCCTTTTTGGCGGCGGCATCATTCCCGACGAGGACATCCCCCCGCTGAAGGAACTCGGCGTGGCGGCCCTGTTCACGCCGGGAGCGCCGCTTTCGGATATCGTCGGTTTCCTGAGTGAGCGCTATGCCTCATAAGGAGCAGCCTGACTTTCAGGAACTGCTCGCGCGGGGGCAGGAGGGCGACCGGCGCGCCGTCGGACGGATGATCAGCCGCGTCGAGACCAACGGCGTCGCTGATCACGTCATGATGCGGCAGCTATGGGCGCATACGGGCCGGGCCAGAGTCATCGGGATCACCGGCCCCCCCGGCGCGGGCAAAAGCACCATGACGGACAGGATGGTAAAATACTGGCGCAAGAAGGACTACCGCATAGGCGTCATCGCCGTAGACCCCTCCAGCCCCTTTACCGGCGGGGCGATCTTGGGCGACCGGGTGCGCATGAACGATCTGGCCTTGGATACCGGCGTCTATATCCGTTCCATGAGCACGCGCGGTCAGCTGGGCGGTTTGTCGCTGGCCTGCTCCGGCGCGGTCAGCGTTTTGGACGCCTGCGGCTATGACCCGATTTTGATAGAGACAGTCGGGGTCGGTCAGTCCGAAGTCGCGGTCATGAACGTGGCCGACCTCGTGCTCGTCGTTTCCGTGCCCGGTCTGGGCGACGATATCCAGGCGATCAAGGCCGGTATTTTGGAAATCGGCGACGTGTTTGCCGTGAACAAGGCGGATCTGCCGGGGGCGGACCGCACGGCCCGTGAATTGCAGATCATGCTGGGCATGAATCCGGATATGAACGCCGACCCGCCGCCGATCCTCATGCTGAGCGCGGAGCAGAATCAGGGAGTGGACGCGCTGTGCGACTCGGTGGAAAACCGTTTTGCCCTGATGCAGGACTCCAATGAGCTGATGACGCGCCGCAACCGGCGTCTGGAAAAAGAGCTGCTGGCCTACATCCAGGACCGTTTGTACAAAAGGGTGCTGGCCCCCGTGTTGATTGCCGACCCCTTCGCGAACAATATCGAGGCCTTCCGCGCCAACGAGCGCAATCCCTATACCTGGGCGGAAGGGATCATGAAAAAAATAGAGGAGAGAACGCCATGAAAATCACCCAGATCGACCATATCGGCATCGCGGTCAAAGACCTCGAAGCGTCGCTCAAATGGTATGAAGATACGCTGGGCCTGAAAGCCAGCGGCACGGAGACCGTGGAGTCACAGAAGGTGACGACCGCTTTTCTGCCCTGCGGCGAAGGCGAGCTGGAACTGCTCGTGAGTAC
>JAISEW010000168.1 GCA_031263945.1 Gracilibacteraceae bacterium
CCGGCTTTATGCCGGAATCCATCCCGTTTCCTGTCTTTTGGATTCCGGAACAAGTCCGGAATGACGGGAGCCCAGGCGTAAACGCGGGTCTGGATTGCTTCGCTTCGCTCGCAATGACGATGGTGTGAACTGTAACGCTAAACATGTGCTTCTGCGCTATAAGGGGAAAAAAATCTTGCTAAACATGTGCTTCTGCGCTATAATTGATTTGGACAAAGGCGTCCGCGGGAAGGCTGATGAAGTCTTCTCTTGGGTGACGTCTCTGTTTCTGTTTCCGGAACTGGGCGGCGCGAAAGAGCAAGTCCAACGGCGTTTTATTTTTTGAGGCCCTTATGCGGTTCCTATAATTCAGCGAAAGGATAATATCTAATGGAAAAAGAGGGGCAGTTACGCGTTCCGTCCGGGTGCGCCATATCGGGCATGATTTCCAGGAAAGGCCGGATGATTTCCGGCGAGGACATCATCAGCTCCATCCGCGTCATGCATGAGCGCTCCAACGGCTTGGGCGGCGGCTTCGCCGGTTACGGCATTTATCCGCAGTATAAGGAATGGTACGCTTTTCACATCTTTTATGATTCGGCGGCCGCCCGCGAAGAATGTGAACGCTATCTGGAGCGGCATTTTGATATAGCCAATCTCTCTAAGATCCCGGTGCGCAAAACGGATCGCATCACGGACGAGCCGCTGATGTGGCGTTATTTTGTCCTGCCGCTGCACACGAAGATCACGGACAGCCAGCTGGATGAAAAAGAATTCACCGCCCGCTGCGTCATTCGCATCAACACCACTATCGACGGGGCCTACGTTTTTTCCAGCGGCAAAAACATGGGGGTCTTCAAAGCCGTCGGCTACCCGGAAGACGTGGGGTATTTTTACCGGCTGGAGGAATACGCCGGCTACAGCTGGACGGCGCACGGGCGTTACCCAACGAACACGCCGGGCTGGTGGGGCGGCGCGCATCCTTTTGCCCTGCTGGACTACACAGTCGTGCATAACGGCGAGATTTCCTCTTATGACGCCAACCGCCGTTTTATCGAAATGTTCGGCTACAAATGTACGCTGCTCACGGACACGGAAGTCATGACTTACATCCTGGACTACCTGATCCGCAAACAGGGACTGACGCACGAAGAAGCGGCGCTGGTCGTGGCCGCCCCCTTCTGGTCCACCATCGAGGGTCTGGCGCCGGAAAAACGCGAATTGCTCACATATCTGCGCAGCGCTTTTAGCAGCCTTCTCGTCACGGGGCCTTTTTCCATCCTCTTTGGCTTCGAGGGCGGCCTGATGGCCCTGAATGACCGGCTGAAACTGCGCTCCATGGTCGTGGCGGAAAAAGGCGATATGGTCTACATGGCGAGCGAGGAATCCGCCATCCGGATCATAGCGCCGGATCTGGACCGAGTCTGGGCCCCGGCCGGCGGCGTCGCCGTCATGGCCAGGCTGGAAGGAGGCGCGGCCTGATGGCTGTCAATTATATTTTCCCCGATTACGAAGTGGTCCGGGACGAAAAACGCTGTATCGCCTGCCGGGTTTGCGAGCGGCAGTGCGCGAACGAGGTGCATCACCTGAATCTGGCGGAAAACCGCATGGAAGCGGACGAAGCGCAATGCGTCAACTGTCATCGCTGCGTATCGCTTTGCCCGACGCGGGCCCTCAAGATCGTGCGCACGAATAACACTTTCAAGCACAACGCCAATTGGACCGGGGAGATCATCGCCGATATTTTCCGCCAGGCGGCGACAGGCGGCGTGCTGCTGTCCTCGATGGGCACACCCCAGCCCCTGCCCGTTTACTGGGACAAGCTGCTGATCAACGCTTCCCAGGTGACAAATCCTTCCATCGATCCCCTGCGCGAGCCGATGGAGACCAGGACTTTTCTGGGGAAAAAACCGTACAGCGTCGCGCGGGACAAGGCCGGCCGCCTGGTGAACAATCTGGATCCCCAACTGGAACTGGACGTGCCCGTCATGTTTTCCGCCATGTCCTACGGCTCTATCAGCTACAACGCGCATGAAAGCCTGGCGCGCGCGGCCCGGGCCCTCGGCGTTTATTACAATACGGGCGAGGGCGGTCTGCACGAGGATTTTTACCAATACGGCCCCAACACGATCGTCCAGGTGGCTTCGGGGCGTTTCGGCGTGTATAAACGCTATCTCGACGCCGGGGCCGCGATAGAGATCAAGATGGGCCAGGGGGCGAAACCGGGTATCGGCGGGCATTTGCCGGGGACGAAGATCGTCGGCGACATTTCCCGCACGCGCATGATCCCCGAAGGGTCCGACGCTATTTCCCCCGCGCCGCATCACGATATTTACTCGATCGAGGACCTGTGCCAGCTGGTGTTTTCGCTGAAAGAGGCGACGGAATATAAAAAACCCGTCATCGTCAAGATCGCGGCCGTGCATAACGTGGCGGCCATCGCCAGCGGCATCGCCCGCAGCGGCGCGGATATCATCGCGATCGACGGTTTTCGCGGCGGTACGGGAGCGGCGCCGACGCGCATCCGCGACAATGTGGGCATCCCGATCGAACTGGCGCTGGCCAGCGTGGACGAGCGGCTGCGCCAGGAAGGCATCCGCAATAACGTTTCCGTCGTCGTCGGCGGCAGCGTGCGCAACTCGGCGGATATCGTCAAGGCCCTCGCTCTGGGCGCGGACGCCGTTTATATCGGCACGAGCGCGCTCATCGCTCTGGGCTGTCATCTCTGCCGCACCTGTCATGCCGGCAAATGCAACTGGGGGATCGCCACCCAGCGGACGGAACTCGTCAAACGCCTGAACCCCGATATCGGGTTTGAGCGGCTCGTCCGGCTGGTTTCCGCCTGGAAACATGAAATCATGGAAATGATGGGCGGTATGGGCATCAATTCCATCGAGGCGCTGAAAGGCAACCGGCTCATGCTGCGCGGCATCGGGTTAAGCGAAAAAGAATTGGCGATTCTGGGCGTTAAACACGCGGGAGAGTGATCTGATGAAAAGGATTTATGTCAATGAAAAATGGTGTCTGGGCTGTCATCTGTGCGAATATTACTGCGCTTTCGCCAACTCCGGCCAGGACGATATGGCTAAAGCCCTGAAAGACGTGGTCATTCATCCCCGTATTCAGATCGAGGAGCAGGACAATATCAGTTTTGCCGTCAACTGCCGCCACTGCGAGGAACCGCTCTGCGTCAAGGGATGTATTTCCGGCGCGCTTTCCGTGCGGGACGGGCTCATCCTCATCGACGCGGACAAATGCGTGAGCTGTTACACCTGCGTGCTTTCCTGCCCTTACGGCGCCATCATGCCTTCGGCGGAAGGGGCGATCCAAAAATGCGAGTTATGCGTGAAAAACGGCCGCGGCCAGCCGGCCTGCGTGGAAGGATGTCCGAATATGGCCATCGTTTTTGAGGAAAGGTGAGGCGGAAAGATGCATTATGTGATCATTGGCAACAGCACGGCCGCTATCGGCTGCGTCGAGGGCATCCGCCAGGCGGACAGCCGGGGCCGCGTCACGCTCATCACCGACGAGCCGTGGCATACTTATTCCCGCCCGCTCATCTCCTATCTGCTCCAGGGCAAGGTGGACGAGGAACGGATGAAATACCGGCCGGATGATTTTTACCGGCAAAACGGCTGCACGGTCATGCTGGGCCGCGTGGCGGAAGCCATAGATCCCGCGGCGAAAAAAGTCCGGCTGAAAGGCGGGCAGACCGTCTCCTATGACAAACTGCTCGTCGCTACGGGTTCCCGCCCGTTCACGCCGCCGATGGAGGGGCTGGACAGCGTGCCGGCCAAATTTTCCTTCATGTCGCTGGCCGACGCTCAGGCACTGGCCGCGGCGCTGGCGCCGGGGGACAAACGGGTCTTCATCGTCGGAGCGGGGCTGATCGGGCTGAAATGCGCCGAGGGCCTGAGCGGCCGCGTCAAATCGCTCACGGTGGTCGATCTGGCCCCGCGGATCTTGCCCAGTATTTTGGATGAGGAAGGCTCGGCTATGGTGCGGGAGCATATTGCCGCCCAGGGCGTGGATTTCCACCTCGGCCAGAGCGTGGCCCGTTTTGAGGGAAACAAAGCGACGCTGACCGGCGGGGCGGAAGTGGAGTTTGACCTGCTGGTGCTGGCGGTCGGCGTGCGCCCGAACACGGAACTCGTGCGGGAAGCCGGCGGCCAGGCCGGCCGGGGGGTCATTGTCAGCGCCCGGGGCGAGACGAGTTTGCCCGATGTGTACAGCGCGGGCGACTGCGTGGAGTCATGGGACATCACGACCGGGGAATCCCGCGTTTTGGCCGTCCTGCCGAACGCTTACCGGCAGGGCGAGTGCGCCGGGCTGAACATGGCCGGCGCGGATAAAGAGATCACGGACGCTTTTCCGCTGAACGCCATCGGGTTTTTCGGTCTGCATATGGTGACGGCGGGCAGTTACGCCGGCGAGGAGTACACGCGCCGGGGCGGGGGGAATTATAAACGTCTCGTGTATGAGAACGACCGGCTGAAAGGGTTCATCCTCATCGGTTCGATCGAGCGGGCCGGCATTTACACGGCCCTCATCCGCAAACAGACGCCCCTCAGTTCGATCGATTTTGAGCTGATTAAGGAAAAACCGCAGCTGATGGCGTTTTCCCGCCAGGAACGAGCCAGGCAGTTAGGGGGACGGGTGTAATGCTGACAATAAATAGTAAAGATGTTCATTTTCGCCAATTAAACGAAAAAATCCGGGCGGCGCGGGACAAAAAAATCACGGTGGAGAACTGCTGCGGCCAGCGCTACATCGCGGACGGGCTCGGCGGCAAGGAAATCGTGATCAAAGGCACGCCGGGCAACGGTCTCGGCTATTATATGGACGGGGCGGCGGTGACGGTGTACGGCAACGCGCAGGACGCCACCGGGGACACGATGAACGACGGCGTGATCTATATCCACGGCTCTTCCGGGGACGCCACGGGCTACGGTATGCGGGGCGGCCGCATTTTTGTCAAAGGCGACGCCGGCTACAGGGCCGGCATCCATATGAAAGCTTACGAGGACAAAATACCCGTACTCGTCGTCGGCGGGCGCGCGGGCAGTTTTCTCGGCGAATATCAGGCGGGCGGCCTCATCATCGTTCTCGGCCTCGAGTCGGACGGAAAGTCTCCAGTCGGTTTTTTCTGCGGCACGGGTATGCACGGAGGAAAAATAGTGCTGCGCTCGGACGAAGCCCCGCCCAATCTGCCGGCCCAGGTCGTGCTGAGTGAAGCGACCCCCGAGGATATGGCCGAGATCGACGCCCATGTGAAAGAGTTTTGCCGCGTGTTCGGCGCGGACCGCTCCGCCGTTCTGGCCGGCAGGTTTTTTGTCCTGACCCCGAACGCCCTGAACCCGTATACGCAGATGTACACGCACAACTGAACTGTTAAAGGTGTTGGTACTGGAACTTCAGCAAAACGATTTGAGTTACATCGTCGGCAAAACCCTCAGCGGCTCGCTGTTTCGCCCGCTGACTTGGTACTAACTTGGTACTAACTTGGAACCAACTTGGTATTAACTTGGTATTAACTTGGCATTATTTGGGATTACGCTGTGAGGGAAGATGAGCATATTTAACACAATAGAAGAACTGCTGAACGCGAAAGAGGGCGAGCAGTACCAATTCAAAGAAGCAAAAACACGCTTCGACTCTAACGAAGCGGCTCGTTGCTGCTGTGCTTTGGCCAACTGCGGCGGCGGCAAGCTCGTGTTCGGCATTACGGATAAAC
>JAISEW010000224.1 GCA_031263945.1 Gracilibacteraceae bacterium
TCATAGTATTCCGCCAGAAGCGCGGCAGTCCGCGTGCCCTCGCCTTCAAGGCTTTCGACATACCTGATGATGCCGAGCGCGCCGTCCTGACAGTCGGCGTACAGACCCGCCGCCTGCGCTTCCTCTATGGTTTGGAGTAGATCCAATATCTGCCATTGTTCTTGTTTTCTCATGCGACGCTCACAATCTATATTCCGGCAATCATATATTACTTCCAATCATATATTACTTCGGCAGTTACAGGCGGCAATTAAGAGCAGCCAACAGAATACTCGGAAGTCTTGATTTTTCAACTTCATTATGTTAATGTGAATCAGGCCTCCAAATTTCAGAAAGAAGGTTCCCTACGTGAAAACGCTTGTAAAAACCAAGTATCTTTTGGATTGTACCGGCACAGCCCCCATTCCCGGCGGGTGGTTCGTCTTTTCGGACGGCGTCGTCCGCGCCGTCGGCCGGCCGGGAGAGCCGGCGCCGCCCGTGGAGAGCGCCGACGCGTTCCTTGATTTTTCCGACAGTTTTGTCATGCCCGGCTTGATCGACTCCCACATACACCTGGGCCTGAGCCATACCGACACTATCAAGCCTATGCCGGTGAACGCTCAGATGGCGCAGCCGCCGCAGGTCAAGATCTGTAAAGCCGCGCTGTATCTGCGCCAGCATCTGCGGGCCGGCGTCACGACCGTGCGCGGCATGGGCGAGGAGCATTTTATCGACATCTATATGGCCCGCGCCGTGGCGGAGGGATATATCGACGGACCGCGGATCATTCCGTCCGGCAACATCATCACGGCCACGCACGGGCAGGGGCAGATCGGTCTCAGCGTCGCGGACGGCGTGGAGGGAGTGCGCCGGGCCTGCCGGGAAAATCTGGCTCAGGGGGCGGATTTTCTCAAGATCTTCGTCACGGGCGGGGTGGTCAGCGGCAAAGGCGGGCCCTGCGCCAGCACTTACACGCCGGCGGAGATCCGCGTGGCGGCGGAGGAAGCGGCGGCGCTGGATAAATACGTCGCCGCTCACGTCCACGGCGGCCCCGGTTTGGACATGTGCGTCGACGCCGGTGTCCGCTCCCTGGAGCACGCCAGCATGGCCACCGACGCCCAGATCGAAAAGATCCTCCGGGCCGGCTGCTGGGTGACGGGCACGTTTTCCCCCGCTTTCCACCCCCAGGGCGTTCATTCCCTGAGCGCGGAACAGCAAGACCGGCTGCTGAAAATCCGGGATCAGTTTATGGAAACTTTTTCCAAATTAGTCGCCCTGGGCGCCAATCTCAGTTTCGGCACGGACGGCGTCCACGGCGCTCTGGCCTTTGAGGCGCTGACCATCGCCCAATGCGGCGCGGACAATATGCGGGCCATCCTTTATCTGACCCGCGAGGCGGCGAAGGCCTGCCGGCGCGAGGAGGAAATCGGCGTCGTCGCTCCCGGCAAATACGCTGATTTTATCGCCCTGGCGGAAAACCCGCTGGACAATTTGGAAAATCTTACCACAGTGCGTTCCGTCTACATCGGCGGGACGGCCAAAATTTGAGGGGCGCGAAGATCATGAGTACTTTAGTCAAAACGGGTTTGCTTCACGCCTGCGCCGGCGCGTCTCCTGCCTTGGGCGGCTGGTTTCTGTTCAGCGGCGAGCGTATTGACGCCGTCGGTTTGCCGGGCGAACCGTGTCCGCCGGCGGACGACGTTCTGGATTTTTCCGATTGCAGCGTCATGCCCGGTCTCATCGACGGACACACGCATTTCAGCCTGAGCCACTCCGACGAGATAGACCCCATGCCCGTCATGCGGCAGCTGGGGGAGCCGGGGCCGCGCAAGATCTGCAAAGCCATCATGTACGCCGGCGAGCATCTGCGGGCGGGGGTGACGACCGTGCGCGGCATGGGCGAGGATGATTTCATCGATTTTGACCTGAAAGCCGCCATCGCGGCCGGCTATATCGACGGCCCCCGCGTCAGTCCGGCCGGCGCTTTTATTTCCCCGACCCACGGTCACGGCCAGACCGGGCAAACGGTGTCGGACGGCGTGGAAGGCACGCGGAAAAACTGCCGGGTCAATTTGGCGAAAGGCGCCGATCTGCTGAAAGTTTTTGGCAGCGGCGGCGTCGTCAGCGGTCAGGCCGGTCTGGGCTACTGCACGTCCACTTTGGCCGAACTGCGCGTAGCTGTGGAGGAAGCGGCGGCGCTGGGCAAATACGTCGCCGCCCATGTGCATGGCGGCCCGGGGATAGATCTGTGCCTGGAGGCCGGCGTGCGCAGTCTGGAACACGCCACCCTCTGCACAGACGAACAGATCGAGCGCGTCGCGGCCGCCGGGGCCTGGGTGACGGTCACGTTCAGCCCGCTGTCCCATCCCTCCGGTCTCCGCGGTCTCGACCCGCTGAAACAAAGCCGTTTGGAGGCTATTCGCCGGACGTATTACGCGGTCGTGGGCAAAATGCTGGCCCGCGGCGTCAAGATGTGCATGGGCACGGACGGCGTGCACGGCGCCATGTGGTTTGAGGCGGCGGAGATGGAAAAATGCGGGGCCACCCGGCGGCAATGTCTGGAGTTTATCACCCGGCGCGCCGCTGAATCCTGCCGGATGGAAAACGATATCGGCACGATCGCGCCCGGCAAATACGCTGATTTTATCGCGCTGCGCGGGGATCCTCTCGAAGACCTGGCGCATCTGCGCTCGGTGGCCGCGGTCTATCAGGGCGGCGCGCGGAAAGGTTAGGGCGGCTATGAGTATGAGCAAACTGACGGAGATCGCGGAAAAACTGCGCCTGCAGCCG
>JAISEW010000241.1 GCA_031263945.1 Gracilibacteraceae bacterium
GCGATCGCCTTGATAATGGCGTTATACTGCGCCGGTTCCCGGCACTCCTGCTTGATCAAGTTGCCCGGTTCCTCGAAAAGGTAGCCGGAGGTTGTCAGAAAGTTGAGCTTGATGTTATCAGCCACGCTCAGATCCCTGTCCATCAGCGACATATACAGCGGCACGCCGCCCGTAACGCCGTACAAAACGGCGGCGTCAACGCCGCTGAAGCTATCGCCGAAATAATCTTTGGCTTGCGCGCAGTCAAACGGCAGTATCTTAAACTGCGCCGTTCTGCGGCCATAAAGCGGGCTTTTATAGCCAAGCACCTGGTTCTCCATAAAGGACAGGGACGAACCGCAGAGGATAATAAACAGCTTTGACGTTTCCTTGTATTTATCGATACAAATTTGCAGCAGCGAGGATATGGCCTTATAGCTTGCCGCCAGATAGGGGTACTCGTCAATGGCGAGTACCACGCGCCGCGTCTGAGCCCGCTCAAATACCGCTTCCAGCGCGTCCTTGTAACTGGTGAAGAGCGGAACGGACGATGAGAAATCCCGTGAGAGCGCGAAAATACTGCGGCTGAGATTCTCCAGATTCTCTTTCGCGTTGGTTTCCTGCCCTGTGAAATAGACAGATTCCTTATCCTTGATAAATTCCGCTATCAGCGCCGTTTTACCGATGCGCCGGCGTCCGTATATGATTGCGCACTGAAACTTATCCGTGTTGTATAGCCGCGCAAGCTCATTCAGTTCTTGCTGTCTGCCGATAAACATGACGACGCCCCATTCGCTCTATCAAGATATACTATATTATAATATAGCAATATAGCCTTGTCAAGAGTATATATAAAGCCTCACCCCGGAAGGAGGCGCGGGTCAAACTTTTTGAAGGCCAGTTCTATCAGCTGATCCAGCAGCTCCCCGTATGGCAGGCCGCTCGCCCGCCAAAGCCGCGGATACATGGAAATATTGGTAAATCCTGGCATCGTGTTGATCTCGTTGACGTATACCTCACCGCCGGCGGTCATAAAAAAATCGACGCGGGCCAGCCCCCTGCCGTCGACGGCGGCAAAAGCCCGCCGCCCGCAGTCCGCCAGTTTTTCGCCCACCTCCGCCGCAAGCGGCGCGGGGACGACGAGCCGGGAATCCGCCGATACATATTTGGCCTCATAATCATAAAAACCGGCGGCGGGAATTATCTCGCCCGGCACGGAAACCCGCGGCGGATCGCCGTCTAAAACGCTGATTTCTATTTCCCGCCCGCTGATACCGCGTTCCGCGACGATCTTGTCGTCATAGAGCGCGGCCAGCTCCAGCCCGACCGCCAGTTCCCCGCGGGAGGCCGCTTTGGTGATGCCGACGCTGGAGCCCATGCGGGCCGGCTTGACAAAACAGGGGTAGCCCAGTTCTTTTTCTATGCGCGTCAAAACCGCCTCGTCCGTTCGCCGGGCGGCGGCCAAAGTCAGATAAGGCCCGACCGGCAGGCCCGCTTCCCGAAAAACCGCTTTCATCCGGTCTTTGTCCATGCCCAGCGCCCCGCCCAGAACTCCGCTGCCCACAAAAGGCAAACCGGCGAGGGTGAGGAGGCCCTGCACGGTCCCGTCCTCGCCTTGGGGGCCGTGCAACAGGGGAAAAACCACGTCCGGGCGGTAAACGCCCGCCGGGCCCTCCGTCAGCGGCCAAAAACCCGAACTCCCCGGCGCCAGATGCAGCGCCGTTTCCGCGCCGGCCCGGCCCAGACTGTCGTCAGTCGCCAGCCATTCCGCCGGCGTGACGCCGAAATACCAGCGTCCCTGCTTGGTGATGCCGAGCGTGCGCACGTCATATTTTTCCCGGTCCAAATTCTCGCAGACCGATTGGGCCGAAGCGACGGATACCTCGTGTTCGCCGGACTGACCGCCGAAAAGGATCAGCAGTTTTATTTTTTCCATATCCCCAGACCCTCTTTTCACACGGCTCCGGCCAATAAATTTTCCCCCACCCGGTAGACGTCTCCCGCCCCCAGCGTCAGCACCAGATCGTCGGGGCGCAGCGTCCGGCTGAGGTAGGCGGTTATGTCCGCCAGCGCCGGAAAATAGCGGGCCTGGACGCCGGCGTCTTTGATCAGATCGGCGAGCTGGCCGGAAGTCAGCGACTGCGTTTCCGCTCTTTCCCTGGCGGAGGGAAAAATCTCGGCCAGCGCCACCTCGTCGGCGTCGGCGAACGAGAGCGCGAAATCCGCCAGCAAGCGGCGCGTGCGGCTGTAAGTATGAGGCTGAAAAACCGCCCGGATCCGCCGGCGGGGAAAAGAAAGGCGGGCGGCGCTGAGCGTGGCCCGGATCTCTGTCGGGTGATGCGCGTAATCGTCGATCACCGGCACGCCGCCGCGCAGGCCGAGAGTTTCAAACCGGCGTTTTGTGCCGTTAAAAGCGGTCAAAGCGGTCAATGCCCGCGGCCCCGGGACGCCGACCCTCAGCGCCAGCGCTATGGCGGCCAGCGCGTTCAAAACATTGTGCCGGCCGGAGACCACCAGATGCAGATTGCCCAAGCACTCGCCGTGCGCGTACACGTCAAAGCGGCTGCCGTCGCTGCCGAATTCGGCGCCCGCCGCCCGCACGTCCGCCTCCGCCCCAAACCCAAAGGTGGTGACGGCGGCCCGCGTGCGGATAGCGGCGCGGCGGGGCTCCTCATCCCAGATGATCAGACCGCCCTCGGCGGGCAAAGCGCCGGCGAATTCCGCGAAAGCCGCGGCGACGTCGTCCAGGCTGCGGAAATAATCAGGATGGTCGAGTTCGATATTGGTGACGACCAGAAAAAGCGGCGCGTAGTTGAGAAAATGGCGCCGGTACTCACAGGCTTCGATGACGAAATAATCGCCGGCTCCGACATGGGCGTTGCCGCCCAGACAGGGCGCTTCGCTGCCGACCAGAAGCGTCGGGTCCAGACCGGCGTCGAGCATGATTTTTCCGATCATGGCGGTCGTCGTCGTCTTGCCGTGGGTGCCGGCGACGCAGACGCCGCGTTTTTTCGCCATCAGGCGGCCGAGAAATTCCGGGTAGGAGTAAACCGGCAGCCCGTGGGCGCGCGCGCGCGTTATCTCCGGATGATCCTCCCCGTAGGCGGGCGAGTGGACGACTATATCCGCCTGATCAACGTTAGCGGCGGCAAAAGGCCACACGTCGATGCCGGCGCGGCGCAGCAGCTCGTCGGTAAAATAAATCTGCTTTGTGTCGGAACCCGTGACTTCCGCTCCCGGCATCCGCCGCGCTATCTGCGCGAGCGCGCTCATGCCGGCCCCCTTGACGCCGACAAAATGAATGCGCTGTGTCAAATGCATCTTCCTTCCGTTCAGATAAAGTTCGTTTCCAATTCTTCCCTGGAAAAAAATCCCTTATAATCCCCGGCGTTCAGCAGCCCGGTCACGACCGCCTCGTCGCTGATAAAGCAGCCGTTAGCGCATTCGGCAAAAGAGCCGTGTTTTACATGCAGGCTGTACTCGCCGCAATCAGGGCATTTATATTTTCTGAGCCGGATCTCCGGTTCCGCTTCTCCTCTGGCCCATAACGGCATCCCCATCCCTCCCCTGTCAAACAATGTTACGCTTCCCCATATTATAACGCCTGTTCCGCGAAAAGACAAATGGCGGCGCGCGTCAGTTCCGCGGTCACGGTCTCCGGGGAGGCTTCGCCGTCTACGGCCTGTGCGTTCAGCCCTTCGGCGCGCCCGGCGGCCAGCAGGTTTTCCAAATTGGCCAGCACCCGGCGCAATATTTCCTCTTTTTCAAATAATTCCGTCTGTGAACGGCTTTGAGCGATGCGGGCCAGGGAGACGGCGGGCCGCACGCGGAGAAAAATGGTCAGGTCCGGCTGGCGGGCAAAACGGTTGATCTCTTTCACCCAGGCCGCGTCGCATTCCAGGCTCTGATAGGCGTAAGAAGACCAGAGGTAACGGTCGCAGACGATGATTTCCCCGCGCTCCAGGGCGGGAAGGATAAAATTGCGCAGATGATCCAGACGGTCGGCAGCAAAAAGCAACGCCAGACCCGGCGCGGGGATATCCCGCAAACGCCCGCTCAGGGCCTGCCGGATCAAGAGACCGGCGGGACCGTCCGTCGGTTCTTTGGTCAGCAGCGTTTTTCGCCCCGTTTGCCCCGCCAAGGCGGAAACAAGCCGGGCGGCCTGCGTGCTGAGCCCGGAACCGTCGATCCCTTCCAAAACGATAAATTTACCCGGAGGCGAAAACGTCACGGTCTCGGCCCGTTTCCCACCGCTTCCTCCGGGGATTTGACGGTTTTCAGCCGGAGACAGATAGCGAGCGACAGCAGGGCGACGAGCGCCGCCGCGGCGATGATGCAGCGCAGAGCCAGCTGATAGGCGTCGGCGTAGGGTCGCGTCAGCGCAAAATACTGGCGCAGCAGCGTAAAAACGCCGGCGGAGGCGGCCGTGCCGATGCAGAAAGCGAGATTGCGGTTCGTGGAGACGAAGCCGCCGGCGTACCCGGCGTATTTTCTTCCGGCCGCCGTCATGATCTCGCTGTTATTCGGGGTGTTCAGCATCCCCATCCCGCAGCCCATCAGCGCCAGCCCGGCGGCAAAATGAGGGATCACCGGCGCGGTGCCCAGGAAAAGCATGAGGACGAGCGCCGCCGTGAACACCACGAGCGCCGCCGGCATGAGACGCATGGCCCCGATCCTGTCGGACAGCACGCCGGACAAAGGAGCGGTCACCGCCATGCACAGCGGCGAGATCATCATCAGCCAGCCCACCGTCCCCACCGGCAGACCCCACTGCTCCTGCAGAAAAAACGGCAGGAGGAAATTCACGGCCATATTGGCGAAATAGCTGAGAAACGCGACCAGATTGCCGAGCGAAAAGCGCGGATTGGCGAGCAGCGCGGAATCCCAGAGCGGAGCGGCGTGTTTTTTCTCGGCCAGAGCGAACACGGGCAGGGCCAGAAGGAACAGGAGCCCGAACCAGCGGCTGCCAGCGAAGTTGCCGCTGAAAAACAGGATCAAGGAAGAAATGATGACCCCGAGCAGCAGCGCGCCCCGGATATCCAGCGGCGGCGGGTTTTGCGGCGGCGGGACGTTAGAGCGCAGATAACGCAGACCGACCAGAAGGGACAGGATACCGAACGGCACGTTGACAAAAAATATGACCGGCCAGGTAAAATGAGTCAGGATAAGGCCGCCGATCGTCGGGCCGCACATGCCGCCGATGCCGACCACCAGCACGTTGATGCCGAGCGCCATGCCCCGCTGGGACAGCGGAAAAGCGTTGACGATGATCCCCGCCCCCGTGGCCATGAGCATAGCCGCCCCCACGGCTTGCAGGGCGCGGCTCAGGAGCAAAGCGGTCAAGGCGCCGGAGAACCCGCAGCAAACGGAGCCGGCGGAAAAAACGACCAGCCCGCAGAGGTATATCTTATGCCCGCCGACGCGGTCCCCCACGCGGCCGAGGAGCAGCATGAGCACGCTGACGACCAGCAGATAGACCGTCGTCACCCACTGCACCTCGGCCAGACTGATGCGGAAATAAACGCTCAGCAGCGGGTTGGCGACGTTAAGGCTGCTGGCGTTGATACCGGACATCAGAGTGCCTAAGGCGATGACGACCAGCGAGATCCACTTATTGATATCTTTGGGCGCGGAGTTTTCGGCGGGTTGCATGTTTCCTCCCGGATCTTTCGAGCCGTGAAAATAAGTATTATATATTCATTATATACCCGTTCCCGCAAAAAATCAACGACGGCCATATTGTCAGATAATTATGAATCTTGTGTTTGAAAGCATGACGCAATCGGCTTTTGGTGATGCTAACATCACCAAAAACATCACCAAAAGCATCACTAAAAGCATCACCGAAAGCATCACCGAAAGTGACGGCGGGAAGCGGCTTTCACTGCCGGAGGATGACAGAATTCCGAAAACTGAGTTCCACGGGGAAGACTTTGATTTTTTTTTTGTTTTGACCGGTTATGAGTTCCGTCAGCATGTCCATAGCCTGGCAGCCCATGGGCCGAAAGGGAATAGAAACTGTGGTCAAAGAAGGGCTGACATACTCGGCGGCGGGTATATCATCAAAGCCCAGCACGGATATATCTTCCGGGACGCGGCGCCCGCTCTTCCTCAAGGCGTTCAGCGCTCCGATCGCCATCAGGTCATTCAGGGCAAAGACCGCCGTGATCTCGGGCGCCGCCTTGAGGAGACGCTCCATGGCCGGTTGAGCGCCTTCATAGGTAAATCCTCCGCTTAGACGCCATTTTTTCGGCGCCTTTAACCCGGCGGCCAGCATGGCCTCCTCGTAGCCGAGTTCCCGCTGCCAGGAGGTTATGGAATTTTTGGTCCCGGTCAGCAAGGCTATATTTTTGTGTCCGTTCATGATCAGATGCTCGACGGCCATGCGGGCCGCCGCCTGATTGTCGATCTGGACAGAGGCAAAACCGCTGCCGCCGTTGCCGACCACCACCACCGGGACGTCCGCCAGAACAGTCATTTCTTCATCAGCGTCGCGGACTATGCCGCCGCCGATGATGATCAGCCCGTCCACTCTTTTTTCTTTCATAACTTCCAAATAATGGCTGCGACGCTGCTGCGAACGCTGCACATTGGCAAAAAGCAGCGAATAGCCCGAACGCCGGGCGGCGTTCTCCACTCCTTGCACGATCAGCGGATAGTAGGGGTTGGTAATATCCTGGATCAGGAGACCGACAGTTTGGGTCAAGCGCTGATGGAGACCGCGAGCCATGGCGTTTGGCACAAACCGCAGCTGGCGGATAGCCTCTTCCACCCGCTCTCGGGTAGCGGCGGTCATCATAGTGAAATTGCCGTTGAGCGCCCTTGATACGGTTGTGGTCGAGACTCCGGCCAAGCGGGCCACATCCTTGATCGTCGTGCGATTCTTATTCAATCTGTTACTCCTGTTTTTTCTTTCCCAACGTGGGCGCTCGCCCATAACCCAATATGTGTTTTTCTTTCCTATAAAATAATACCTTAAGTTCTTAGGAGTTTCAAGTGAATTCCCCAGAATAGAAAAATTTCATTTTTCTATTGACACAGGGAAAATCAGGTGATATATTTAGTTTAACGTTTTCGTGAAACGTTTTCGTGAAACGTTTCCGCGGCGAAGCGTAATAAATTTTCGGAGAACGAAGGGAGCAAAAATGGCAAAACGGCTGAATTTATTGGAGTGCGCCTATGTCGACGCGCAGGAGTGGTTCAAGGAGACCGACACGGTCATGGTACCCGTAGGCAGCTGCGAAAAACACGGGGCGCACGTGCCGCTGGGGACGGACAGTTTCACCACCATCAACGTAACAGAGCGCGCCGCCAAGCTTTCCAACACACCCTACACCCCTCTGACGCCTTTCGGTTATTCCCCGCACCATATGGGCAAGTGCAACGAGGGCAACGGCACCGTCACCCTCTCCGCCGCCACGTACCGGGCCATGCTGACGGATATCGCCCGCAGCCTGATATTCCACGGCGCCAACAAGATCGTCTTTGTCACCCATCACGGCTCGAATACGAAGCCCATTGACGAGTTCATGCGCCAGATCCGTTACACGTACGGGGCCTTTGTTTGTTTTTACAAAACTCCCACCGAGCGGGAGTGCGAGGTCGTGAAGGGCATTCTGGAAGGCCCGCCTGAGGAGACTCCGGGCTGGCACGCGGGTGAGATGGAGACTGCCCAGGTCATGGCGCATGACATGAGCCTGGTGGACATGTCCCGGGCTGTGAACGACAAGGCGCACGCGCCGGCCTGGATGGGTCCGGAGTTCTCGAAGATCGACGGGACCGCGACCGTGAAGTTCCGGGGTTCTGAAAACATCTACGTCCCCATGGAGCATCATGAGTACAGCGACCACGCCACCATCGGCAATCCGTTCCGCGGCACGCCGGAAAAGGGTCTGGCCTTGTTCGAGAGAGAAGCGGAGCACTTGTCGGCTTTTGTGCAGCTGGTGAAAACCTTCCCCTTTGAGGTCAAGTACGAAGACCGGCTGTTCCCGGAAAGAGCATAAAAGCATGGGGCGCGATACAGAGGAAATCCGGGCGGAGCTCGCGCGTTACTCGCGTTTGGCCTACGCCCGGGGACTCTCTTCCGGAGTCAGCGGGAATCTCAGCGCCCGGGTGCCGGGGACGGAGACTGCCCTGATCAAAAAAACCGGGATCTGCTTTGCTGAAGCGGACCCGGCGGATTTTATCCTGGTGGATTTACAGGGCCGGCCGTTGGAAGACGGGCAGCCGTCTAAAGAAGTACGTTTTCATTGCGGCATTTACCGCGAGCGCCCGGAGATCGGCGGTATCTGTCACGGGCACTCAGCCTGCGCGACCGCTTACGCGACGGCGCGGGGCGATCTGCCCCTGGTGACGGCGGCCTCTCAGGGATTGCTGAAAGAAATCGGCGTCGTCGGGGTCGCGCCATCCGGCTCGGAAGCCTTGGCCGACATGGTCGTTTCGGTTTTTCGGGGATCCGCGGTCGTCGCCTGCGTTTTGAAAACCCATGGTTTTGTGACTGCGGGAGCGGATCTGAGCAAGGCTTACTACGCGGCGGATGTATTGGAAGACAACGCGAAGGTCGCTTGGCTCATGGCCGCTTTATAGACAAGACTTTTCACGGGAGGCTGCTGTGAAAAAGATCCCGGTCATCGCTACCGTAAATACGAAGGAAGCCGAAGCCGAGTATCTCAGCGGGCGGATCAAACTTGGCGGCTACGAGGCGCCGATCATCGACGTGAGTACCCTCGACTCAGGGCGCTTAGATCTTCCTTACCCTTATGCCGCCGTCCACGCCGCCGCGGGAGTGACCGCCGAAGAACTGCGCGATCTGCGGCGGGACGAGATGGTGTGCGCCATGGGTCGCGGCGCCGGCCGCATCCTGCGTGATCTGCGCGCAAAAGGCGAGCTGGCGGGAGCCATCGCCATCGGCGGCAACCAAGGCACGGCTATAGCCGCCATTGCCATGCGCGATCTGTCTCTGGGGACACCCAGACTCATCATCTCCACGGTGGCCTCCGGCAACATCCGTCCCTATATCGAAGCCACCGACATCCTGATGATGTTTTCTGTCGCGGACTTCATCAACAATACCAACATCGTGAGCCGTCTGATCATGAAGAACGCCGCCGCCGCGGTGGTCGGCATGGCGGCGGGCGGAGCGCTGCTGGAGCCGGTCTCTGGCCTGCGGGTCGCGCTGACGGCCTTTGGCAACACAGCGGGCGCGATCGAGACCGTCCGGCGGGAGCTGGAGGCAGGCGGCTGCGAAGTCGTGGGTTTTCACGCCTCCGGAGCGGGCGGGGCGGCCATGGAGTCCCTGATCGAGCAGGGGCTTTTCAGCGGAGTCGTGGATCTCACCACCCATGAGCTCTTAGCCGAGGTTTGCGGCGAGGGCGCGGATATCTACACCCCTTTGCGCCCGCGATTGACGGCGGCGGGAGCCCGGGGCATTCCCCAGGTGGTGGCGCCCGGAGCGCTGGAGTATTTTTGCTTCGGGGCGGAAAGCGCCATTCCGGCGGCTTATCGCGGGCGAAAGACTCACCATCACAATCCCTATAACACCAATGTGAGAGCAAGTCTGGCGGAAGTGGAAACGGCCGCCGGAGTGATGGCGGAACGGCTGAACGCGGCGCGGGGTCCTGTTTCCCTGCTGTTGCCAAAACAGGGTTTTTCTGCTAATGGACGTGAAGGCGGGCTGTTATACGAACCGGAGACAGATCGGCGTCTGCGGGAGATCCTCAGGAAAAATATGGATCAAAAGATCCGGATCATGGAGATCGACGCGAATATCAACGACGAAGCCTTCGCCAAGGCGGCGGCCGCGGAGATGCTGGGCTATATAAATAGGAGGTAAAAAATGGCTGACATACCAAAAACTATGAAAGCGATGGTTCTTTATGGCAAGGACGACATCCGTTTTGTGACGGACAAGCCGGTGCCGGTCCCAGGGCCGGGGGAAGTCTTAGTTAAGGTCAAAGCCTGCGGCATCTGCGGCACAGATGTGAAGATCATCACGAAGGGAATGCCGAATATGCCGCCTTACGGGCGGTTCACCCAAGGGCATGAATGGGCCGGCGAGGTGGTGGCTTTGGGTGAGACGGTGGATGAATTTAAGATTGGCGACCGGGTAGCGATCGAGGCCCATAAAGGCTGCGGCCGCTGTTCAAATTGTATTGACGGCCATTATACCGCTTGCCTGAACTACGGCCGGGTAGACAAAGGCCATCGCGCTTCCGGCATGACGGCAGACGGCGGTTTTGCCGAGTATGCGGTCCATCACATCAATGCCCTCTACAAGATCCCGGACAACGTGGATTTTGTCCAGGCGACCTATGTCACCACGCTGGGCTGCGCCCTCTGGGCTTTTGACGTCAGCGGCGGCTACGTGGCCGGCGACGCGGCTCTGATCGTGGGTCCCGGCCCGATCGGCCTTTCTCTGGTCCAGACCGCCAAGGCCTTAGGCATGGAAACGATCATCTTAGCGGGTACCCGGGAGGAACGGCTGGCCATCGGCCGCGCGGCAGGCGCCACCCACACCGTCAACATCAAAGAGGAAGCCGACGCCTTGGGCAAAGTCATGGCGATCACCGGCGGGCGCGGCTGTGAGCGCACCTTTGACGCGGCCGGCAACTCCGAGTCCTTTGATCTTTGTATGCGGGCCGCCACCCGAGGTCATGTGATGACCTTGGTTTCGTTTTATAAACAGCCGGTCACGGCTTCTTTGGATTACGCGGTCCTCAACAGCATTTCCATCCGGACGGTACGCGGCGAAGGCGGCAACAACTGCAAACGGGCCCTCTCACTCATGGCTCAGGGCCAGATCGACACCTCGCGTATCCTGACTCACACCTTCCCCTTGGAAAAATTTGCCGAAGGCTACGATACTTTTGTCAACCGCAAGGACGGCGCGATGAAAGTCGTCATCACCATGTAGGGTTATAGGTTATAGAACATTGATTCTGAATATTCTGAATATAAAACGGAGGGAAAACGCAATGAAAAACCAAAAAGGGTTCGTTTTTTGTCTGACGCTCCTGTTGGTTCTATCCCTGTTGGCCGCATGTTCTCAGCCGGCGGCGACGGCTCCCGCTTCGACGGATCCCGCTGCGCCGGCTTCTTCTCCCCAAATCGCCTACCCGGAAAAACCCAAGGATCTGACCATCCTCTTTGGCGCGGGCAGCGCCTCGGATGTAGTCGCTCGCAGGTTGACCGACCTCGTCACCAAGGATATCGGCCAGACTATCGTCGCCAACAACCGGGTGGGCGGCGGCGGCGCGGTCGGCTATCAGCATGTTCTTTCCACCGATCCCGACGGTTACAACATCGTCTGGAACTCCACCTCCATTTCCACCACCTACCATCAGGGCAATATGCCGGCGGACCAGGGAATTGAGGCCTTTGCCGGCATTGCTAACATCACTTTGGAGTCGGCGGCTCTGGCTGTGGGACCTGACGCTCCCTACCAGACCATCGCGGAATTCGTCGCCTATTGCCAGGAACACCCAGGCGAGGTGACCGTGGCAAACAGCGGCATCGGCTCCTTTAACCATCTGGTGGCGGCCGCCCTGGAGAATGCCGCCGGTATTTCGGTCAAGCATATCCCCATGGACGCCAAGCAGAGCACCACCGCGCTTTTGGGCGGTCAGGTAGACGC
The DNA here is from genome assembly GCA_031263945.1 of Gracilibacteraceae bacterium. Taxonomy (GTDB): domain Bacteria; phylum Bacillota; class Desulfitobacteriia; order Desulfitobacteriales; family Syntrophobotulaceae; genus JAIRRL01. The sequence goes on from JAISEW010000241.1 coordinate 11,612, forward strand.
CATCTGCAACATGACTTTTGACATCGTTCAGCAGGAGCAGGCCGGTCAGATCAAAACTTTGGCCGTGGTTTCCGAAGAGCGGCACGCCCTTTTGCCGGAGGTGCCGACTTTAAAAGAGAGCGGTTATGACGTCACGATCATGATGTACCGCGGGATCGCGGCGCCCAAGGGCACGCCGGCGGAAGTGATCAGCAAGCTGGAGACGGCTTTTCTCGCCGCGGCCAATAGCGAAGACTTTCAGAGTTTTGCCGCCCAATACGGTGTAGAAGTCAAACCGATGGGCGCAGCCGAGTTTGACCTTTATATGGCCGAGCAAGATCAAGAAGTGGCCGATTTGATGGAAACCCTGGGGATCAAAACGCAATAACTCAGGAGGCGGCGGATATGAAAAAGGATCGGATCATTGCGGTTTTGCTGGTTTTGTTTTCGCTTCTCATAGCATATTATTCTTTTCAGCTTCCGGCGTCAACGATGGAAGGAGAGCCCGGTTCGGCCTTTTTCCCGTTCATCCTGCTGGCCCTTCTCATCCTGTGTTCCGTCGGTCTATTCTTCTCCCGTCCCGTAAAAAAACCCGCCCTCACTGAAGAACAGCGCCGGGAATATGAGGATCTCGGTCTGGATCTCACGGACGAGGCGGAAAAGAGCCAAGCGCAAAGCCTGGTCGAGGGGCTGCTTCTGTATGGATTTTTCTTTATAGGGATCATCGTGATGTACCTCTTTGGGTTCATCGCCGGGATCACCGTCGGTATATCCGGGATGCTGGTTTTTATCGGCTGGAAAGTGCCGCGGGCTCTGATCTTTTCTCTGATCACCGCCTGCATCATCTTTTTGATCTTCAACACCCTTCTCCATGTGACTTTGCCCAGCGGCAAACTGCTTTGAAAGAGAGGGTCGAAAGATGTTAGAACAACTGGGCCAGGCTTTAACCATAGCGATAACGGCGGAGAATTTCTTCTTCATGGCGATCGGCACGGTGTTAGGCATAGTTTTTGCCGCCATACCCGGGCTGACTTTCAGCACGGCGCTGATCCTGTTTTTACCGATGACTTTCGGCATCACTCCTATCGCGGCCATCTCCGTTATGCTGGGGATCTTCTGCGGCGGCATGACAGGCGGTTCCATCTCCGCGGTGCTGCTGGGCATCCCCGGCACGCCTTCCGCCGCGGCGACAGTCATTGACGGTTTCGTTCTGGCCAAGAACGGTCAAGGGGGCAAGGCTCTGGGGACTGCCGTTTACGCCTCGGTCTTCGGCGGTATTGTCAGCGTCCTCATCATGATCTGCGTGGCGCCGCTCATCGCCAAGGTCGCTCTGACCTTCGGCCCGGCGGAGCTTTTTATGCTGGTGCTTTTCGGACTCTCGACCGTCGTGGGCCTGTCGGAAGGCAACATGCTCAAAGCCCTGATCGCCTGTCTGATGGGTCTTTTGTTTACCACGGTAGGCATGGATCCCGTCGTCGGCCTGCAGCGCTTCACCTTCCACTTCGCGCCTCTCATGTCCGGGATTGGCATCATGCCCGTGATGATTGGCGCTTTTGCCTTTCCGGAGATCATCAACACTTTCTTGGAATACAAGAAAGACAAAGGATACAAAGAAAAGAATATCGAGTCGTCAGTCAAAGCGGCGTTTCCCGATAATAAGGAAAAAAAGCGCCTGCTTCCCTTGAATATTGAAGCTTCGCTGATGGGTACCGTCATCGGGGCAATTCCGGGCGGCGGCGGCCCGGTGGCGGCGTTCCTCGGCTACAGCTTGGCCAAAAGCAAAAATCCCCGGTGCGGCAGCGGCGAGCTGGAAGGGGTCGCCTGGCCGGAGACGGCTAACAACGCCGTCACCGGCGGCGCCATGATCACGCTGCTCACTTTGGGCATACCGGCGGACAGCGCGGCCGCCATCATCCTGGGAGTGTTTCTCATCCACGGAGTGGTGCCCGGCCCCATGCTCTTTCAGGACAACGGGCCTATGATCTACGCCCTGTTCATCAGTATGCTGATCATCAACGTCATGGTGTTGGTCTTCCAGTTTTTTGGCATGAAGCTCTTCGTCAAAGTGCTGAATCTGCCGAAAATCAACCTGCTGGCCGTTATCCTAAGTGTTACCGTGGTCGGCGCCTATGCCACCCATGTGAGTTTCACCGACATTACCATCATGTTCCTTATCGGTTTGTTGGCCTGGTTCATGAAAAGGCATCAGTTTCCCGTCATTCCCCTGATCCTCGGTCTGGTGCTCGGCGGTGAGATCGAGAGAAACCTCCGCATAGCCCTGCTCCTGTCCGGCGGCAGCTTGAACTTCTTTTTGCACAGCGTGGTCAGCGTACTTTTTCTGGCGCTCTCGCTTCTCATGCTCCTGAGTCCGATCTTGAAACCGCAGATCGCCAGGCTTTTTGGCGGGAAAAAATGAAGGGCACGGCTTCGGCGGCTTTCAGAACGGCGGCGACTGATTGGGGCGTGACGCAGAAAGGCTCGACGAGCGCCCGGGAGTTCGGGGCAGTGATGCGTTCCGCGAGATAGCTGATGTTGGCGTCAGAAGGCTCAATGTCAAGCCGGGACAGAGTCACCGGCAGATCAAGACCGGCGAGCCAGGTCACGATCTCTTCGATTTCCCGGTCGGGGCGATTCTCCAACAGCAGCTGTACCACGATGCCGAAGGCTACTTTTTCGCCGTGAAGGAAACGATGAGTTTGCGGTAGTGCCGTTAAAGCCCCGTGTACGGCATGCGCCACCGAGGAACCGCCGTTTTCGAACTGACCGCCCAAAAGGATATTGGCTTCGACGACGTTTTCCACCGCTTCCGTGACCGCGCCGTTCTCTAAGGCTGAGACCGCCTTGTAACCGTCGGTCAGCAGGATGTCTCTGGCGAGCCGAGCCAGCGCGATTGCGGCTTTGGTGCTGCGATAGCCCCTGCCCACATAGTTGGCGCCGCCGGCCGCTTCATTGGCCAGGACCTCATAGAACGTCGACATCGCGTCGCCCATGCCCGCTTTGAACAGGCGCAGAGGCGCGGCGGCAACGATTTCCGTGTCCACTAAGACCAGCTCGGCGTGTTTGGGGTGGAAGACGCAGCCGAGGTACTCGTGTTCTTCGGAGTAGAGGACGCTCATGGCGCTGCAGGGAGCATCCGTTGCCGCGGAGGTGGGAGCGATGATCAGGGGCAAGTCGGCGCGGATCGCCACTGATTTGCCGGTATCCAAAGTCTTGCCGCCGCCGACGGCGACGCAGACATCGGCGTTGTTTTGCCGCAGAAGGGCCGCGACCCGGTCGATCTCTGTTTCGGTACACTCACCGCCGAAGGATTCGGCGCTGAACCCGGTTCCTTGGTAGACGGCGGATAGACGGGTTTTGATGTCAGTAAACAAAAAGCCGTCGATCAGGAAGAACGGACGTTTTCCCCAGACGGCGGTATACGCGGGGAAGTTCGCGTATTCCCCCGGCCCCTGGACGTACATCCCGGGTGAAGCAAACCCCCGGGCACGGGTGTTGATCATGGCAGTCTCCTTATCCATTCACGGGATCATAAACCACAGCATCTCACAGGCTGCAGAGCCGAGCGTCGTTGAGGAATGGCGCTTCGTGGCGTCTATGCAGATGCTGTCGCCGGGATTGAGTATATAGACCTGATCCTCAATGTCGATACGCAGCTTGCCGGACAGGATGTAGCCAAACTCGAAGCCGGTGGCGTTGTCAGGGTGGTGTTCCGGTGAGTCGGTGGTGGAGCTGCCCGGCGCCAGCACGTTGTAGTAAACGCTGAAGCGGTCGA
>JAISEW010000254.1 GCA_031263945.1 Gracilibacteraceae bacterium
AATTCAACATTCTCAATTTTCATGAAACATTTGAAACTTTTAATGCCGCATGAGATTATTGAGTTTATTTTTTCGCTGGTGATATCTATATCACCGCATTCTTTTCCCATGAAATATACATTTAGCGTCATTGCGTCGTCATTTATTGTATAACCATGTACATGGGGATCCTTGAATAATGACATAAATAGCACAAACCACATATTATTACACCAGCTGTGGTTCAAAATTTTGCACCCCCGCGGCCGCGGCCGGCAAAATGACAGTGACGGCGGTCCCGCTGTCCGGGACGCTTTGCACGCTGACGCTGCCGCCATGCGCGGCGGCCACGTGTTTGACGATGGAGAGACCGAGCCCGGCGCCTCCCGTTTTCGGGGACCGGGAAGGCTCCCCCCGGTAAAACCGCTCAAATATCCGCTCCTGCCGGTCGGGGGGGATGCCGGCCCCCGTGTCCCGCACCTCTATTTCCACCTGGCCGGCGCCGGTTTTTACCCTGACCGCCACTTCCCCGCCCGGGCGGTTATATTTAATCCCGTTATCCACGAGGTTATACACCATTTCATAGAGCAAAGAGCGCTTGCCGCTCACCGCCCCGCCGCCCTCGGTCCTGAGCGTCACCCCCGCCGCCGCCGCGCCGGGAGCCAGCGCTTCCGCCACCTCGGCCGCGATCCGGCCCATATCCGCCACTTCCGCCGCCGGCAGCCCGGTTTTCCCGTTTTCATCCAAAGAAGAAAGAAGGAGGATGTCCTCGGTCAAAGTGATCAGGCGCGCCGCCTCCGCATGGATCCGGCCGGCAAAAACCGCCGTGTCCTCGCCGGACACCACCCCGCTCGCCAGCATTTCCGCGTATCCGGAAATATTTGTCAGCGGGGTGCGGAGTTCATGTGACACGTTGGCCGTAAATTCCCGGCGGAGTTTTTCCGTGCCCGCCTGAGCCGTAATATCCAGCAAAAGCAGCATGGCGCCGCCGCCCGCCACCGGCCGGCAATAGACCCGCCAGATCGCCTCTCCCCGCCGGAGTTCGGTCTCGCCGCCCTCGCCGCCCAAAGCCGCCCGGACCAAAGTCAGCAAAGGCAGATCCCGCGCCAGTTCCAGAAAATCCCGCTCGCGCATGTCGCCGGCCGCCCCGAAAAGCGTCAGCGCGCTCCGGCTGGCCAAAACGATTCCGCCCGTTTTATTCAATAAAATCAGGCCTTCCTCGATATTGCCCATGATCGCGTCCATCGTCTCCGTCCGCGCCCGCAGTTCGGCCAGCTGCTCCGCGATATGCTCCCGCTGCCGTGTGATGGTGCGCACAAAAGGCGCGATCTCATCGTAGACCGCTTCCGCCCCGCCGTCGGACGCCGCGCTGTCCAGCGGAGCGATCACGCGGCGCGTCAGGCGTCCGGCCCACAGGTAACTGAGCGCGACCACGCCGAGCGCCGCGGCGGCGGCCGCCGGCAAAGTTCCCATAAAGACCGCGGCCAGGCGGCCGGAGGTCTTGGCCAGCCGCATAACGGCGCCGTCGGGCAGCCGAACGGCGTAGTAATATGTTTCCTCTCCCTGCGTGAAGGAAAAACGCCTGCTTTCGCCGGTCCCCGCCGCCAGAGCCGCCTCCACCTCCGGTCGGTCGCCGTGGTTGGCGAGCATGGACGCCGCCGCCACATTGTCGTATATGACCGTCCCGTCCGCGCCGATCAGCGTCAGCCGCGTGTCAGCAAGCCGCGCGTTCAGCAAAGAAGCCCTGTCCAGATCCCGCAGCTCCGCCGCCTGCTCCCGCAGTTCCGCCCGCGCCGCCCCGCCGATGGCCAGGTAATAGACTTGGCAGAGCAAAAACGCGGTCGCCAGCACCGACGCGACCGACAGCAGCAGCAAACTGCGGAATATTTTCTTTTTCACCCGTCTTCCTCCAGCTTATAGCCTATCCCGCGCACTGTTTTTATGGCCTCGCCCGCTTTTCCCAATTTTTGCCTGAGAGAACGGATATGCATGTCCACCGTCCGGCTCTCGCCTTCAAAATCAAAGCCCCAGACCCGCTCCATCAGCGTATCGCGCGTCAGCGCCAACCCCGCGTTGCGCAGCAGGCACTCCAAGAGGGCAAACTCCTTGTTCGTCAGCGCCACCGCCTCGCCGTCCGCCAAGACGGTATGGCGCTCGGCAGAAAGCGTCAGAGCGCCGCCGGTCACAATATCGCCGCGCTCCGTCTCCGGCGCCCGGCGCAGCACGGCCCGGACGCGCGCCACGAGTTCCATGACGGAAAACGGTTTGGTCACATAATCGTCCGCGCCGAGATCCAGGCCTTTGATGCGGTCATATTCCGCCCCTTTGGCGGTCAGGAGGATGACCGGCAGGTTTTTTGTCGCCTCCAGCCGTCGCAGCGCGGCCAATATGCTGAGCCCGTCCTCGCCCGGCAGCATGATATCGAGCAAAATGAGGCGCGGCGCCCCGTTTTTCAGCCGCCGGTAAAATTCTTCCGCCCGCGGAAACCCTTCAACCGCGAACCCGGCGTTTTCCAGCGCGTAGCACAAAAGCTCGCGCAGATTGTCGTCGTCTTCCACGATATAAATCGGCTGCATCATCATAGCAACTGTTTATTCTTACGCCGGCCCGTGAGAAAAAATATGACCCATTCCGCGATATTGCAGGCGTGGTCGCCGATACGCTCAAAATACTTGGCGATTTGCATCAGGTCAAAAGCCTGCTCCCCGTTCGCCGCGTCCGCGTGCACGAGCTGGATGAGTTCCGCCCGGATCTCAAAAAACAGACCGTCCACAATATCGTCGCTCTCGATGACGCTCTGCGCCAGCTCCGGATCCTTGCGCACATAGGCGTCAATGCTCCGCGTCACCATGAGCGTCGTGGCGCTCGCCATCCGCGGGATGCGTTCTATTTTTTTGATATAGGACTGCCCGATCAGCCCCAGGCAAATTTCCGAAATGTCGGCCGCCTGATCGCCGATGCGTTCCATATCCGTGACCATTTTCAACGCGGTGGAGATCTGGCGAAAATCACGCGCCACCGGCTGCCGGGCCAGCAAAAGCCGCAGGCACAAGGTTTCGATCTCTTTTTCCTTGTCGTCGATCTGATTATCCCCGCTGATCACCGCCTCGGCGACAGAACGGTCCTGCTCCGCCAGCGCCCGCACAGCCCCGGCGATCGAGGCCTCGATCATCGCCCCCATTTCGATCAAACTGCTGTTCAGTTCCGTCAGCTCCGCCTCAAAACGCCGCATCATCCGAACCTCCCCGTTACATAATCTTCCGTGCGCTTATCCCGCGGCAGGGAAAATATCTTTTCCGTATTGTCATATTCTACCATTTCACCGAGCAGAAAAAAGGCCGTTTTGTCGCTGATGCGCGTCGCCTGCTGCATATTATGCGTCACAATGATGATACAATAGTTTTTCTTCAAAGTCAGCAGCAATTCCTCTATTTTACCGGTGGAAATCGGATCCAGCGCGCTGGTCGGCTCATCCAGCAGGAGAACTTCCGGAGTGACGGCCAAGGCCCGCGCGATGCACAGCCGCTGCTGCTGCCCGCCGGAAAGCCCCAGCGCCGATTTGCGCAGCCGGTCTTTGACCTCGTCCCAGATGGCCGCGCTCCGGAGCGATTTTTCCACCGTCTCGTCCAGGGCCAGACGCGACTTGACCCCGTGCGTGCGAGGGCCGAAAGCGATATTGTCGTAGACGCTCATCGGAAAAGGATTCGGTTTTTGAAAAACCATCCCCACCCGCCGCCGCAGCTCGTTGACGGGCAGATCCGCGTAAACGTCCTGACCGCGCAGACGCACGCTGCCTGTGATCCGGCAGTCCGGCGTCAGGTCGTTCATGCGGTTCAAAGTCTTGAGCAAAGTCGATTTGCCGCAGCCGGAGGGGCCGATGAGCGCGGTGATTTCCGCGTCCGCCGCCGTTAGGCTGACGTCTTTCAGCGCCTGGAATTTTCCGTACCAGAGATTCAATTCCTGGATGTCAAATACATTCATGACCTGTTTTTCCCCACCCGTCCGGCCATCCAAGCCGCGGCGGCGTTGATCCCCATCACCACGGCCAGCAGCGTCAGCGCCGTGGCGAAACCTTCATTGGTATGCAAACCTTCGCGTGTCAGCGCGTACATATGGACGGACAGCGTCCGCACGGAGGCAAAAACGTCGATCAGCGGCGGCCCGCCCTCCGCGAACGGCATCTGGGCCACGGTGCCCGCCGTATAGATGAGCGCGGCGGTTTCCCCGACGATGCGGCCGACGGACAAAATCACCCCGGCCAGTATGCCGGGCGCGGCGGCCGGCAGCACGATGCGAAACACGGTGCGCAATTTGCCGGCCCCAAGGGCAAAAGCGCCTTCCCGGTAAGAATCCGGCGCCGCCAAGAGCGCCTCCTCGCTCGCGCGCATGATAAGCGGCAAGATCATGATCGCCAGCGTGCAGACCCCGGCCAGCAGGGAAAACCCCCAGCCCAGATATGTGACGAAGAACAGCATCCCAAACAGGCCGTGGATGATGGACGGGATCCCGGCCAGCGTTTCGGTGGCCAGACGGATCAGGCGCACGACCTTATGGCCGCGCCGCGCGTATTCCGCCAGATAAATAGCGGCGCCGAGGCCCAGGGGCAGGGCGACGGCGAGGGCGAAGGCCGTCATGTACACCGTGCTGACCAGCGCCGGCAGGAGCGAGACGTTAGTGCTGTTATACGTCGGGGAAAAAAGCGAGGGTTTCAGATAGGGCGCGCCGCGGTAGACGATAAACCCGATAATATAGAGCAAAACGGCGGTCATGAGCAGCGCCGCCGCCCAGGTGATCGCCCCCAGCAATATTTCGCCGTATTTTCGCGGATATTTGTTTTTCAGGCGCTTCTTTTTCATGTATTCCCCCTGTTCAGGGCGGAAAAACACAGATTTATCAGCAGAATGAAAACAAAAAGCACCACCCCGGTGGCGATGAGGGCCTCGCGGTGCAGTTCGGCGGCGTAGCCCATTTCTATCACGATATTGGCCGTCATGGTGCGGACGCCCTGAAAAATCGAGTGCGGCAGCCGGGGCTGATTGCCGGCCACCATGATGACCGCCATGGTTTCCCCGACCGCCCGGCCCACGCCCAGCACCACCGCCGCCAGCATACCGGAGCGCGCGGCGGGGATCAGCACGCGGAACACCGAGCGGTAATGCCCGGCCCCGAGAGCCAGCGACCCTTCATAATATGATTCCGGCACGCTGCGCAGCGCGCTTTCGGCCAAAGTGGTCATGGTCGGCAGTATCATGACGCCCAGCAAAATGCCGGCGGAGAGGATGCTGCCGCGCAAATGCGGCACGAGTACGGCCATGCCAAAATAACCGTAGACGACGGAGGGGATGCCGGCCAGCAGGTTCACGCCCGGTTTTAACAGCCGGTACAGGGCGGGCGGGCAGACGCGCGCCAGAAAAACCGCCGCCAAGAGCCCGATCGGCGCCCCGACGGCCAGAGCGGTGGCCGTGACGTAAAAACTGCCGGCGATCATGGGCAGGATGCCAAAAAGCGGCGGCACGTCCGACGGGGACCATTCCCGCCCGAGCAGAAATTCCAGCGGGCCGATCTTGGCCAGCGCCGGCAGGCCGTTGACCAGCAGGAAAAGGCTGATGAGCAAAACCGCCAGAACGGAAACGAGCGCCGTCAGAAAAAAGACGGCGCGCATAATGGATTCCCCGGTCATGGCGCTATATTTCATTCCACCGAAGGGCGTCGCCGGTGAATATCGCTTTGACCTGATCTTTGCTCAGATTGCCGAGAGTGTTGCTTTTGTTCACGATGACCGCGATGCCGTCAATGGCGATTTTTACCGGTGTGAGTTCGGCCGTTTCCGTGTCTTTCAGGTCGCGGCTGGACATGGCGATATCGCAGGTCCCGTCGATCGCCGCCGTCAAACCGGCGGAAGAGTCGCTCATCTGTATCTCGACCGTCGCGTTTGGATTGACGATTTTATAGGCTTCCGTGAGTTTTTCCATCACCGGGGTCACGGAGGACGACCCGGCGACGACGATCCGGCCGGACGGTTGGGCGCTCCGATAGGAGCCACCGGTTTCGACCGCGATATAATGATTGGCCGCCACCACTTCCTGCCCGGCCGCGGATAAAATATAATCGGTGAAATCAGCCGCGATCCCCTCCGGCGCGCCTTTGGTCGCGATGATAAACGGCCGCGCTATGGTATAGACGCCGGTTTTCACATTGTCGGTCGTCGCCGCCGCGCCGTCGACGTTGACCGCTTTGACCGTGTCGTTCAGGGAACCGAGGGACACGTAACCGATGCTGCCGGCGTCCCCGGCCACGCTGACCAGCATGACTTCCGTCTGATTGGCGATGACCGCTTCCTTAGTGGTCAGGTCTTTGCGGGAACCGTCCGCTTCCCTCTGCTCTATCCCAAAGAGTTCAATGAAGGCGCCGCGCGTGCCGGAACCGTCTTCCCGGGAAACGACCGTTATCGCCGAGGACTGCTCGGCGGCCGGCGACGTGACCTGAGCGCCCTGACCCGCCGGCGGCGCCGTCTGAGTGGCCGGCGCGCCGCAGCCCGCCAGCGAGAGAATGAGAACCAAAGCCAGAACCAGAAGCGTACAACTAAATTTGCGCATCAAAAAATCCTCCTTAATCGTATGGGGTTTGCTGATGAGACCATTCTAGCGCCCCCATGTCAACAAAAAGCTTTTTTCATGTAAAGAATATGTAAAATTATCAACTTCTCATAAGTTTTCGGGTGTGCGCCAAATTTGCGGGGCTCAGTTATTCCGGGCTTGCCCCGGAATCCAATAAATGGAAAACAGAGACGACTTGACGGCGATATTATTTTTTGGTATAGTGATACGCGTACCTACGCCGATGTAGCTCAGTTGGTAGAGCAGCTGATTCGTAATCAGCAGGTCAGCGGTTCGAGTCCGCTCATCGGCTCCAGAGAATAACCCCCGGAAGCCTTG
>JAISEW010000261.1 GCA_031263945.1 Gracilibacteraceae bacterium
CGGAGCGCCCGGGTCCGCGGGCGTGGCTGGAGGCGTGGCCGGAGCAGCTCCGCCGCCGCAGGCGGAAAAAGTCAAAAGCAAACATACCGCCATGAAAATGAGACTCATTTTTTTAAGCATTTTTTTCCTCCTCGCATTTCCAATCAAAATACAGGTTCGCTTAAAGGATCATCAGCTCTATTTCCGGACCGTAAAGCTTTTCGCAGCCGTCCGCGGTCACGGCGTACATGTTTCCCGGACCGAAAACGCCCGGCTTTTTCAGTTGAAAACCGGGTCCCGCCGCGCTGGGGTGCAGAACCAGCACCATATTTTCTTTCAGTATCAGGTCTTCCTCGGCGGAAAACGTCCCTTCGTCAATGGTCAGTCCCATCAAATGCCCGCGCGGTCCCGCCTCAAAATCCGCGGCGCTGAGCCAGCCGGCCGCCCTGATCTCCTCATCCATGATATGGCAGATATCTTTGGCGTTCACGCCCGGTTTGATCGCCTCGGCGCCTTTGACCTGAGCGGCCGCCGCCGCTTTGTGCAATTCGCGCATGATGGGCTGAGGTTCGCCCACGCTGGCCAGCGCGACCCGCTGCGTCCAATAGCCGCCGATGGCCGCCGTGATTTCCATGAGGATCATGGAGCCTTCTTCCACGCGCACCGGAGAGTGAGCGCTGGTCCAGTACGGACAGGATACGTCCAGAGAGTTTATCTGCATCAGATTAAAAACCTTGTCTGCCTGATGCTCGTACATGATCCTGCTCCATTCAGCCGTGATCTGATAGTCATAGATGCCGGGCCGGATAAAATCGCGCATGGCCAGCCAGATTTCATCGCATACCCGCGCGGACTGGCGGGCGAGACTTAATTCGCCCGGAGATTTCACACGGCGCAGCTCCGTAAAACCGGCGGCTATATCCGGCAGCTCCAGATCCGGAAATTCTTGCCGCAACGCTTCAAATTTTACCGTGTCCAGCAGGCTGCGGTCAATGCCCAGCCGTCCTTTTTCCAAGCCCTTAGCGCGCATGACCTTCGCTATGGTCTCAAAAGTCGGCTGGTGAATATGCGCGCGGTCAAACCAAATATCATCCTTGAATTCGTCAACACAACGGTATTGATAGGCCCTGGTCGGGTGAAAAGCAAATATCTCCGGCTCCCCGTCCGCCGGAAACAACGCGTAGCCGTAACGCTGGCCGATGCGGAAATACTGTCCCGTAACATAGCGAATATTGCATTCTTCCCAGGCGTTGCCGCTCAGAAGAATCGCGTCCAGTTCATGCTCTCTGATAAATTTTCTGATCCTGGCGTAACGCCACTCTTTGTCCGCCAAAGTCAATCCCGCCAAAATTCTTTCTCCCTCCCGCCTGTGATTTTTCCCAAGTTCCGGCTGCCCTCCTTCCTTTTGCGGATCGCGGCTGATACGCTGGTTAATTTAAGACCTCGCTCATTTCCGCGTTGCCACAATTATAAAAACATTCGGAAGAAGTATCTGTAGTTAACGCTACGAATGAGCAAATATTCAGATAATATGTAGCGAAGGCTACAAAACTATGTATAACGCGGGGAAAACAAAGGCTTGGACCGCGTTGCGCCGGCGGTCCAAGCCCAAGGAAGCTGATCGATCCCGCCGCGGAACTCCCTCCGCCGCGAGGCGCGCGGTCAGCGGCCGGCCATATGCGGCAGGAACAGAGACAGCTGCGGCACATAGGTCACGATGATCAGCGCCGGCAGCCAAACCACAAGGATCAGGAAAAAAGTCGGTTTCATCATGGCCGCCACCGGCGTGTTACTGAGCCGGGCGGCCAGATAGGTGAGCGGGGCGCAGGGCGGCGTGACGCAGCCGAGACTGATATTGACGGCTACGATCGCGGCGAAATGGATCCGGTCCACCCCCACGGCGTCCACGATAGGCAGCAGTAAAGGCACGGCCAGCAACATGGCGCTGACGTCGTCCATCAGCATGCCGACGATGATCATAAAAATATTGACGAGACAGAGGACCACAAATCTGTTTTGGGAAACGGAGTTGATGACGTCGAGCATGGAGTCCGGCAGATTTTCCATGATATAAATGCGGCTCAGCATCATGACCATAAAGATCATCACCATGACGACGCCGATAGTGCTGGCGCTGCTCACCAGCATCGGCCCCAAACTTTTCAGGCTGAGGGAGCGGTAGACCAAAAATCCGACGAGCAAAGCGTAGATCAAAGAGACGGAGGCTGATTCCGTCGGCGTCATGATGCCGGAATAAATACCGCCTAATATGATGAAGGGGAAAATCGCCGCGGGGATAAAAGATATGCCGGTCTTTTTCAGGCGGGCGACATACACGTCCTTGGGCATTTTTTCCATCACATCCATGCCGGTGTCATGCCGCACCATGAAATAATAGGCGATGGAGAACATCACCGTCATCATCACCCCCGGCAGGAAAATCGCCAGAAAACAAGCTATCACGGACTGCTGAGAAATCCAGGCGTAAACTATCATCAGCGAACTCGGCGGGATCAGGCCGCCCAGCAGACAGCAGCTGGCGATGAGGGCGGCGGATTTGCCTTTGTTATACCCGGCGGCGTCCATGCGCGGCCACATGATGGAACCGATAACAGTCATGGTCGCTGTCGCGCTGCCCGTCACCGAGCCAAAAAGCGCACAGGACGCCACGGCCACGATACCGAGAGAGCCTTTGACGCGGCCGATCAGCAGATTGACAAAATCAACCAAATGAGCGCCGATGCCGCTTTTTTCGATCACGCCGCCCGCGATGACAAACAGGGGAATGGCTAAAAGCACATAGCTGCTCAGGCGGGAGTAGGAATAGGGCATGAGTACCGAAGGGTCGTAGTGCCCGGCCACCACCAAATACATGACGACGGCGAAAAAAGAAGCCGGCACGGAAATACCGATGATGAGCAGGAAGATCAGCAGCAGAATGGAGACGACGACGATGACGCTCATGACTCGCCGCCCTCGGCTCGCGCCGGTTCTTCCGGCACGCCGCGCGCGAGCGTCATGGCGTAACGGACGGTATGCCAGCCCGCGTACAAAGTCATGAGGGCCAGCCCGGCCAGAATGATAGAATATATTACGGCAAAGGAAATATGCAGCGTCAGCGTCGCTTTGCCGATGGCCGCGGTGCGAACGACCAGCCGGACCGCCAGATAGACGCTGACGGCCATCAGAGCCGTTTCCGCCGCGCCGCGCGTAACTTTGAGAAGCAGCAGGGCTTTCCGGTTTTTGATAAACATGCTGGAAAGATCCGCTGTTATCTGGTTTTCCTCATAGCTGCCGTAGCCGCTGCCGATGAAATACAGGAGTACGGCGAACACCATGATGATTTCTTCCATGCCCATGAAGCTGTATCTGAAAAAGTAACGCAGGAGTACAGTGATAAACACGAGCAGAATGACGGCGATCCCGCTGATGACGAGAGTGAAGCGCTGCAGGAAAAGCAAGGCGTTCCACAGGGCGCGGAGCAGTCTCATCAGACGCTGCCTGACGCCGCGACCAAACCGTTATACAAATCGTCGCCGATGTCGTCTTTGATCTGCGGCCAGACAATCTCGCGGCATTTGGCCGTAAAGTCGTCCAGTACCGCCTGATCGGGAACGATCACTTCAATGCCGTAATCACGCATTTTTTGCAGATATTCGGCTTCAATGGCCTCTCCGCGCTCAATGCTCTGTTCAAAGACCCAGTCGGCGTTCACGGTCAAAGCGTTTTGCTGCTCCGGCGTCAGGCTGTCAAAAGTTTTCATGTTGAGGCTGATGGTGGAAACCTCGAAGAAATTGTTTATCTGGATATAATATTTGATCACGTCGCGGAACTGATCATAGCAGGCCGGGGGATGGCCGCCGACAAAAGCGTCGATAACTCCGGTCTGCATGGAGGTGAAAAGCTCCGACCAGTTGATGCTTTGACAGTTATAGCCCATTTCCTGCATCAATACGGCGAACAGAGACGAATTCGGCACGCGCAGGAGGATATTATGCGCGGCGCCCCACTGATCCCAGGCGACGGGCATTTTGGCGGAGGCCAGACCGCCGGCGCCGACCGCGTGTAAAGTCAGCAGTTTGACATTGATATCCGCGCACATCTGTTCATAGGCGTCATAGACGAAAGTGCCTTTGGAGTATATCTCGCCGGCGTTTTCCCACGAATTGGCCACATAGGGGAATACGACCAGATTGAATTTTTCACCGTAGGACACGGAGGGAGCGCCGAAGGTCATCATGTCGGGCGAGCCTTCCGCCACTTCGTCAAAAACGGTGGTATAGTCGCCGAGGACGCCGGAATAAAAGGGTTTGATTATGACCGTGCCATTGCTGTCGTTCTTGACCCTTTCGATATATTCCGCCAGCAGCTGACCGGTCGGATGATCCGCCGTGTAATCGCAGTGGATCCGCAGTTCCACCACTTCCGCGGCCGCCGGTTCCTGCGGTTCGGCGCCGCCGGCCGGAGCCGCCGGTTGGGACGGCTGGCTGGAACAAGCTGACAAGAGAACGATCAATGACAGCAGGCAACAGAGGAATAAGGAGACAGCTTTCTTCTTCATGACTGGACCTCTTTCTCTTTTTTATTTCATTTCCGCCGCGTTTGCGATGGCGATATTTTATTATAACCAAACTTGCCTGATTCGTAAAGCAAAATTTTACAGATATTTGCGCCGGCCCCTGCGGAAGGTTACACCATCGTCATTGCGAGGAGCGTAGCGACGAAGCAATCCAGCGTTCCCTCTATACTTCGGTGGCATTTTCCGTCCGCAGTGTATAACGCGGGTCTGGATTGCTTCGCTGCGCTCGCAATGACGTCTCTGAACTGTAGCTGCGGAAGGGTTCCTAAATGAGTTTTTGCTCCAGGGCGATGCGGACGGCGTCTCGTTGGTTTTCCGCCCCGATTTTTTCCTCCAGCAAATTAATGGAAGATTTTACCATGGTGAGCGGCAGCTTCAGCTCGGCGGCGATCTGCAGGCGGGAACGCCCCCCGGCCAGAGCGCGCAGCAATTCGGTCTCGCGGGGATCCAGGCGCACTTGTTCGCCTAATTGATGTTCTTTCTTGTATTCTTTGGCGATGAATTGGATTTTTTTAGAAAAAGCGGACGCTTTGCGGTTGATCTTTTCCAGCCAGGCCGGCGGGATGGAATTATGAGGGTCTTTCACGGCCGCGGCCGTCAGCGCGCGCATGTCGGCGCCCTTGGTGACGAAAAAAATATCCAGCGAGTTGGGCGCGGCGACGGCATAGGCTTCGCGCAGCAGATCCAGCGCCTCTTCCCGCTGTTTGAGCCGAAACCGGGTAACGGATTCCAGCACCAATAGTTCAATGCGCGCCGGCAGGCAAAACCACTCGTGGCCGGTGTTCCGGTAAGCCTGCAGACAGACGAGCAGTTCTTCGTGCCGCCTGTCCGCCAGATAACACATATAGCGAGTCAGATTTTCAAACTCCATCTGCATGATGGTCGCGGAACTGCGGCTGTCGGGGCTCAGTTTCAGCCAGTCGGCCACCTGCCCCGTCTGCCCCAGCATCACATAATACCAGCCGATTACTATGTCATAATGCATGGCCCTGTCCGTATAATCCTCGTTGGCCAGCTGTTTTTGCAGCCGGCGTAAATTGGCCTGGACGGCGTCATATTTTCCGGCGGCCAAGGCGGCGCAGAGCAAAAAAAAGACGGCTCGGTTCTCAATTTCGTATTGCTTGTTGTCGCCGGCCTGGAACATGGCTTGCAAGGCAAATTTAACGCAATTGTTCAAATCGAGACGCATATAGGCCGCTTCCGCTCTGGCCAGATCGTTCAGACCGACGCCGCAGCCGGGCAGGGGGCGGGAGAGATGAGGGATGGCGGCGTCGAGAGCTTCGATGTAACGCTCCAGAGAGCCGGCTTCCGTTTGGCCGGATCTGGTGATGAAGGTGGACAGGGAAAAATTGTTCACCAGAGCGTCCTGAGCGATGAATCCGCCTTTGGTGTAATATTCATCCGCCTGAGCGCAGGCGGCCGGGAAGCTGTAATCATGGGTGAAAGTGCAGGTGTACAGTTTGATCAGAGACAGGTTGACGTAAGAGTGACAAAGCAGGCGGTTGATTTCCGGGTCGGCGGTCCGGGCGCCGTACCGGGCGATGATATCCGCGAGTTCAGCCCGCGCCTCGTCATAACGCTCCAGCGAAACCAAACAGCGAATATGGATGGTGAACAGACGGAGCGTAGATTGATAAGCCGACGGAGGCAGCCCGTCGAGGAGCGGCAGCAGGAATTCGGCTGTGGATATCGGCAGTATCAGCGGCAGATTGGTGACGGTTCGCACCAGATTTTCGTAATCGCCGGCTTTTTCGTAGTAGCCGATAGCGTCCAGCCAGGCTTTGCGCGACTTGCTCCATTCGGCGGCCAGCCGGTAAACGGCCTGTTTTTCCTCGGCGGACGTCTCATCCGCCTGCTCGCGCAAATAAGCGATCAGCAACGGGTGCAGACGATAAGAGTTCAGGTAGCCGTCGAAACGGATAAAGGCGCTGTATTGCTCCAGCGCGCGCAAATGCTCTTCCGCCACCTGTTTTTCCAGAAATTCCAGCGGCAGATGAGGCAAGAGCGACAGAGAGACTAAAAAACGGCGGAAAGACGGGGTGGCCGGCGCCAGCTCCCGGTCGATCAAAGCCTGCGAATTAAAGCGCATGGCGCTGATGGCCTCCGGCAAAGAGACGTCTTTTTTCAGAGCCTGGCACACGCTGTCCACCGCGAGAGCCCAGCCCGCCGTCTCCTGACGGATCAGCGCGGCGCTTTGCGGCGGCAGAGAGTTGGCCATGCCCGCGGCGGATTGGCGCAGACAGGCGTCTACTTCATCTTCCGTAAAACGCAGCGCGTCTTCCGTCAAGACGGCGGCGTGACCTTTGGACAGCATGCTCACGGTATTGATCGGCGGTTCCGTGCGTGAAATGATGAGTTCCGTGACATTAGGCAGAGGGGTGTTGATGATCTTATCAATAAAGTTCAGCACTTCCTCATTATATATGAGATGAAAATCATCAAAAACATAAATGTAATTATGCATCGGGGCGTTGCTGTCGTCCATCAGGACGGCGTAACGGGCAAAACGCTCTGGCGTATGGGGAAAACCCGCCACCGCCAGCTGGCGGGCCGTGTCCGGGTTATGGCGGGCCATGGCCTGCGTGTAGTTTTCCCAAAACCGCGCCGGGTGGTTGTCCTCCCCGGCGAGCTGGATCCAGGAGACGACGGCGTCACAGTTTTGCAGGAAGGAGTAAACGGCCCGGGTTTTGCCGTAACCGGCGCCGGCCAGCACCATGCAGAGAGGGTGGCTCGTCGCCTGGGCCAGCAAGGACTCCACCCGCGGACGCCGCACGGCTTTCAGACCTCGCGCCGCGAAGCGGCGGCGCCGGCTGTGCGCGGGAAAGGCAGCACGTCCCGGATATTCGTCATGCCGGTCATGTGCATGACCGCCCGTTCAAACCCCAAGCCAAAACCGGCGTGCGGCGCCCCGCCGAAACGGCGCAAATCAAGATACCAGGCGTAATTTGCCTCCGGCAGCCCGAGTTCCGCCAGCCGCGCCCGCAGCACGTCCGGTCTTTCCTCTCTCTGGCTGCCGCCCGCCAGTTCGCCGATGCCCGGCAAAAGCAGATCCATCGCCGCCACGGTCCGTCCGTCGTCGTTGGCCCGCATGTAAAAAGCCTTGATTTCCCGGGGATAATCCGTGACGAAAACCGGGCCGCCCCATATTTGCTCCGTCAAATAACGTTCGTGTTCCGTTTGCAGATCCGCTCCCCAGCGGGCTTCATAGCGGAAAGCGCCGTTATGCCGCGCGAGCAGGGCGACGGCTTCCGTGTAAGTCGTCCGGACGAATTCCGCCCCCGCCAGCTTCTCCAGGCGGGCGGTCAGGCCTTTTTCCGCGAACCGGTCGAGAAAGGCGAGTTCCGCCTCCGCCCGCGTCAAAAGGTCCCGCGCCAGGTATTTGACCAGATCCTCGGCCAGATCCATATCTTCGCTCAGGCCGGCGAAAGCGATCTCCGGCTCTATCATCCAAAATTCAGCCGCGTGCCGCGCCGTGTTCGAGTTTTCCGCCCGGAACGTTGGGCCGAACGTATAGACTTTGCCGAAAGCGTGCGCCAGAGCTTCCGCTTCCAGTTGACCGCTCACGGTCAGGCTCGCTTCGCGGCCGAAAAAATCCGCGCTGAAATCCACGGCCCCGGCGCCGTCCCGCGGCAGGCGCTCCATATCCAGCGCCGTGACCCGGAACATTTCTCCCGCGCCCTCGCAGTCGCTGGTGGTGATGACGGGCGTATGCACGCAGACAAAACCGTTTTCCCACATGAAACGGTGAACCGCCAGGGCCAGCAGCGAACGGACGCGGAAGACGGCGGCGAACACGTTGGCCCGCGCGCGCAGATGGGGCAGGCTGCGCAAAAAATCCAGGCCGTGCCGTTTTTTCTGCAGCGGGTAATCAGGGGGGCTGGCCGCGTAAATATGGACCGACTCCGCCCGGAGTTCGTGGGATTGGCCGCCGGCCGGGCTGGGCCGCAGCCGGCCGGTCACGGACACCGACGAGCCGGCGCCGAGTTTGACCGCTTCCGCGTATTCGGCGAGCGAGTCCGCTTCGAGCAGCACTTGCAGGGAAGCGAAACAGGAGCCGTCGCTCAGGTCGATAAACCCGATCCGCCCGGAATCCCGCGCCGATTTGACCCAGCCGTCCGCCCGCAGGGTTTGTCCGGCCAGAGCGGCCGGATCACGCAATATCGTTCGTATTTCTGTTCTTTGCAAGATTTTTCTCCAAATTTTTCCAGTCAGGCGATCTCAGGCCGGACGCCGTCCGCGCCGGTATTTTCCCGGTAGATAGAGCGGCAGCGGTCGAGGAAAAGCTGCATTGAGGGAGAAACGGCCGCCGCGTGGTTTTTGATCGCGTAGCATCCCCAGGCGCCGTTGCTGATCTTCAGGGGTTTCAGGCGCACGCCCGAAGCGTGGCCGGCGCCGGGCGGGCTGGAGCCGAAACATAGAGCCTCGTTGCGGGCGGCCATCCCGAGCGCCAGATGAAAATCCAGCGTCGCCAGCAGATAACTGGGAGTAAAGCCCCGCAAGGCGCATTCTTTTTCCAAAAGGGCGTGCAGATCCATATCGGCGCCGAGCGTCACAAACGGCTGCTCCCGCAGATCGTTCACATCAAGCCAATGCTTGGCCGCCAGCGGGTTTTTCTCACTCACCAGCAGATAGACCCCTTCCTGCCAGAGCGGCAGGGCGTCGAATTCAGTGACAAAATCCGGCGCGGTGCGCAGGATCCCGAGCAAAGCTTCGCCGCCGGCGATTTTTTCCCGCACGCCCGCGTCCGTCCGTTCCTC
Organism: Gracilibacteraceae bacterium; assembly: GCA_031263945.1. Taxonomy (GTDB): domain Bacteria; phylum Bacillota; class Desulfitobacteriia; order Desulfitobacteriales; family Syntrophobotulaceae; genus JAIRRL01. Next base: position 9,316 of record JAISEW010000261.1, read on the forward strand.
AAAAGACCAGATCGCGTCGTCATTTTCAGCCTGACGGCCGAAAAGAGCTTGCGGCGGCAGGGGATGCAGGGCGCCGATGCCGAAGACTACGGCGAGACGTTCCCGCTCCTGCTCGCGTTCCTGCTCCTGTTTGCGCCGCCAGACCGCCAGCGCGGATTCCAGCGTGCCGAACGCCTTGAGTACGCCGGCGACGTTTTCATAGAGCATACGCGCGAACGGCGTCGGGCACAGTTTATTTTTGTCGATAAAAAACAGAGATTCACCCAGCTCTTTTTCCATATCATGGATAGTCCGGGACAGGGCCTGCCGCGAAATATACAGTCGCTCGGAAGCTCTCGTGTAGTTCAGTGTCTGGTTGATGACCGCAAAATAACGTAATTGCTGAATATCCATATTTCGCACTCCTTTGAGCGGTCGGGCGCAACCGGTTACTGTTCAGAGACGCCTCCGTCATTCCGGCTTCATGCCGGAATCCATCTCCGTTCCCTGTCTTTTGGATTCCGGAACAAGTCCGGAATGACAGGAGCCACGGTGTAAACGCGGGTCTGGATTGCTTCGTCGCTACGCTCCTCGCAATGACGATGGGGCCTGAACTGTAACCGCAACCGGTGATTGCGCTTACGGCACAAGATAATTGCTTGGCAAAGATATTCCATTTCGTTATAATTCAGGTAAGTAAAAATAATGATACATGCTCAGGCGGCAAAAGTCAACCGTTTTCGCAAGCGGCGGCCCGCCCGAAGCGATCCAGAGTTATTGGCAATCGAAAGGAGAAGGAAAATGGATTCAGAAAAGAGAAATGTTTCCAGAAGGGATTTCCTGAAAACCGCCGCTGTCGGCGCCGGCGCGGCCGGTGTAGCTTCGCTGGGATTATTGGCCGGGTGCGCTCCGCAGGCTAACTCCAGCAGCGGGGCTCCGGCGGCCGGAGGAACGCCCGCCGCCGGCGGCGAGACTAAATGGAGCTGGGAAACGCCGCCCGCGCCGATCGCGGACAGTGAGATCACCGAGACCATCGAGGCGGACATTGTGGTGATCGGCGCCGGCATCTCCGGCTGCGCCTGCGCCTGTCGCGCTTCGGAATTAGGCGCTACCGTCGCCGTGGTGGAAAAAAAGAGTTTTCCGTCCTCGCGCGGCGGTCACTACGGCGGGTATCAGACCAACGCCATGACGCGCAACAATTTGACGAACGTGCCGCTGGATCAGATCGCCTCGGAATGGCTGCGGTTTGAAGGGAATCGATGTAAACAGAAAATAGTGTACCGGTATCTGGAGAACTCCAGCCGGGTCATCAACTGGCTCGAAGATTTCAGCAAAGATTTCGGCGAAGGCCCGCTGAGCATCACCCCCATCACCACTCATTACGTCGGCCCCTATTATTACGAACACATCGGCACGCACGTCATCTTCGGCGAATATCCGGAGAATATCAATAATATCAACGCGCCGGTGTATTTTATGTGGAAAAAAGCGGAGGAACTGGGCGCGACCTTCTATTTCGACACGCCGGCAGAACAGCTCGTGCAGGAAGACGGCCGGGTGACGGGCGTTATCGCCAAAGCGGCGGACGGCTATAAAAAATTCACGGCCCGAAAAGGCGTGCTGATGGCCAGCGGCGATTTCAGCGGCGACGAGGAAATGATGCGCTGTTACGCCGATCCGACGGCTTTGAAATGCGATCACAACAGCTATATCCCGGCCGGCGCCAACACAGGCGACGGGCAGAAAATGGGCATGTGGGCCGGCGGCCATATGTATCTCGGCCCGGCCTGTTCGCCGAGCATGATCCATTTGATCCGCTACTGCACGCTCTGCTTTGGGTTCATGTATGTCAACGCCGCGGGCAGACGCTTTATGAATGAGGACACCTGGATCCAGGCCAAATCCATCCGTATTTTGACCCAGCCCGGCGACAACAGGTATGCTTACAGCATATTCGACGCCGATTGGCAGGGACAGGTCGTGGATTCCATCCAGTACGGCGGCGGTCAGTTCTGGGATAATATGTCGCATCTGGTAGGCGAGCCTTTTGATTTCGGTTCTCCCGACGATCCTTGGTCGCCGCTCGGCACGCTGGAAGCCGGATTCCGCGACGGGCTGGCTTTCCGGGCCGACACGCTGGAAGAACTTGCCGCCTTGATGGGGGTGGACGAAGCGGTTTTCCTGGCCGAAGTCGAGAAATACAACGCCGCTTATGACGCGGGGCTCGACGATGATTTCCATAAAAGGAAAGAATTACTGACGCCGATCCGCACGGCTCCTTTCTACGCCGTCAAATTCGGCCCTTCCATCCTGACGATGCCAAACGGTCTGGAGATCAACGAAAAACTGGAAGTGCTGGACGACGACCTGAATCCCATTCCCGGCCTTTACGCTTCCGGCAATGCCAGCGGCGGCCGTTACGCCGTGGATTATCCCGTCGTGATGAACGGCAACAGCCACGGCAGCGCGATGACTTTCGGATTCCTGGCCGGGGAAGACCTGGCCGCCTTATAATACTCCAGAGACTTGAGGACCGCGCGGGACGGCGGCGCTGACAAAGCGCCGGTTGTGCCGCCGGTTACATAGAAGCGGCGGGGGATAAGCGGTTTGGATAAGCAGGAAAACAGCGGCGGCATGGCGAATAAAAAGAAGTTGCTCACTCCCGGCAAGGTGGCGGCCGTGCTGGCCATACTCGCTGTTTTAGCGGTCGGCGGCGGTTTTGGCGTCATGAAGGCAAGTGACGCGCCCGCGTTTTGCACGCTGTGTCATAATATGCAGAAATATTATGACTCGTTTTCCTTCAGCCAGACGGATGAAAAAACCGGCGAGGATTACGATTTGCTGGCTAAACGGCACGCGGAGTCCGCCGACCGGCTGGTCTGCCATGACTGCCATGAGGCGTCTTTGCCGCTGCAGGCGGAGGAAGCCGTGAAATACGTCACGGGCAATTACCTGGATCCCTTGGATCGGCGGGATTTTGGCGACCAATTCTGTTTGGACTGCCACGATTTTGATGAGGTCAAACAGATAACGCGGGAGCGTTTCGCCGACGTGAGCGCCCCGCCGTTCAACGTCGCCAATCCGCATGATTCCCATAACGGCGAGCTTGATTGCAGCGTTTGTCACCGGATGCATCAGAAGCAAACTTTGCTCTGCGCTCAATGCCACGAATTAAAATGGACGAACGAAGTCCTGCGGGATCCGGTCTGGATCCCCAAACCGTTGTATGAATAGTCTGATAATTTTTCGGGGAAGGCTTCCTTAACGGAGGTTGAAGGTTTGGCGCTGGTCTTTGCGAATCTGGGCGCGTTTTATGGCGCCTTTCTCTTATACGCGGGCGTGGCGGCGGCTTTTTTTCTGCGCCGTTCCGCCGGCGCTCTCCTGCTCGCCCGCGGCGGCCTTATCCTGAATATCGCGGCTGTCGCGGCGCGCGCCGCCCGCGCCGGCGCGCTGCCGCTCGCTAACAGCTATGAATTTATGTTGCTTTTCGCGCTGGCGGC
>JAISEW010000006.1 GCA_031263945.1 Gracilibacteraceae bacterium
ATCCCCGCCGCCGGCAAGTGCTACATCCTGCTCGACGAAGTGCAGCAGGTGGCCCATTGGGAGAAAGCGGTCAACAGCCTGAACGCGGAGCCGGATATTGACGCGGACATCTACATTACAGGCTCAAACGCATACCTGTTGTCGTCGGATATATCCACGCTGCTTTCCGGGCGCTATGTCGAGATCAAGATGCTGCCGCTGTCATTCAAGGAATTTTTGCTGTTTGACCATCTTCCGGCCGAGTGGAGCATGGGCGATAAATTTCTCCAGTATTTGAAATACGGCTGTCTGCCGGCAGTGACTGCGCTGCCGCAGGAGGATCTCACGGTCAACGGATTTTTGCTGGGGATCTACAATACGATCGTCGTCAAGGATATTGTGGCGCGGAGTAAAAGCAATGACGTCGCCTTGCTTGAGAAAATCGTGCGCTATGTCGTCAGCAATACCGGCAATATCATCTCCGCCAACAAGATAAGCGGATTCCTAAGTGCGCAGGGCAAGGGAGAATCTGTAAAATCTTCCACCGTCGCTTCCTATCTGACCGCGCTGAAGAAGGCGTATATCGTATATCAGGCGCACCGCTTTGATATCAAGGGCAAGGAACAGCTCAAGACATTGTCCAAGTTCTATGTCGCCGATACCGGGATCCGCAACGCGCTGATGGGCTACTCGGACAGCGATATTGGGCGTGTGCTGGAAACGGTGGTGTACTTTGAGTTGCTGCGCCGAGGGTACCAGGTTTTTATCGGCAAATGGCATGACAGTGAAGTGGATTTCCTCGCCATCCGGCAGGACACCAGAAAATACTATCAGGTAACACTGAGCCTGCTGGACGAGAGGGTCAAGACCCGCGAGCTCGCCCCGCTTATCGCTATCCATGACAATTACGAAAAATTCGTGCTGTCAATGGATAAGACTTATATTACGGATCACGAGGGCATCCGGTTTCAAAACATCATTGACTTTTTGCTTGCAGAATGACGGGAGGGAAGTGGAAAAATTATGCCGACAAAGAAACAGGGACTGTTCCAGAGGCTGTTTGGCCAACCGCGACCCGAGGCTATGGAAACGGACGCGGACACGCTCGCCACGGGCAATACGTATGATTACGGCGTTCTGCTGGAGCTGGCGCAGATCCTGACGAGCGGAAACGAGCGAGCGGCATCGGAGATGGGACTGCTCGCAGAAAGCGTCGGCGCGTTTGTGGCGGCGCGCCGCGACTGGTGCGCTGAAATGGACTACGGCGATTTTGGCGCCGACGCCGCGGAACGCCAAGAGGAAACCTTGCTTATTTTCGCGTATTGGCTGGCGGGCTATCAGGCGACGGGCAGCCCGGCAAAGGATCCGCCGCAATTCGGCGCGTATATCGACTGGAAAGAAGAAACAGGCGACATAATCGGCTTGCTGACCGCCGCGGACAAAAACCTCGGATACGGGTTGGAGCTGGACCAAATCAAATTCGACGGCGCCGAATCCACCGGGAAGGCGCTGAGTATGATCGACGGTTTTCTGTCCGCCAAAGGCCTCGCCCTCTGCACCCTTGACACGCAAAGTGACTGCTGCCATCTATTTGTGCTTCGCGGCGAAGATCACAGCCGTTTGGAGCAACTGGCCGAGCGCGTGGGCTTCAGCTTCTACCGCGAGTTTGATTAAGGGGAAAAAACCAATGAATTACACTTTGTTATGTGATTTTTACGAATTGACTATGGGTAACGGGTATTTTCTCGCCGGCCGGGGACAGCGGATCACATATTTCGATCTCTATTTCCGTGAAGTGCCGGACGGCGGCGGGTTCGCGATCGCGGCCGGTTTGGAGCAGGCGGTCGCTTATATTGAAAACCTGCGTTTTACCGCGGAAGACATCGCGTTTTTGCGCGATAAAGGCGGCTTCGCCCCGGAGTTCCTGGATTATCTCGCCGGATTTCGCTTTACCGGTGATATTTTCGCCGTGCCGGAAGGGACGCCTGTTTTTCCGAACGAGCCGTTGATGATAGTGCGAGCGCCGGCGATCGAGGCCCAGCTGATCGAGACTTTTCTGCTGCTGACGCTGAACCATCAGTCGCTCATCGCCACAAAAGCCAATCGGATCGTGCGCGCGGCGCAGGGGCGCACGGTCACAGAGTTCGGCTCCCGGCGCGCCCAGGGAGCGGACGCGGCGCTGAACGGGGCCAGAGCCGCCTACATCGCCGGCTGCGGCGGCACGGCCTGCACTCTGGCGGAAATGCTTTACGGTGTTCCGGCCAGCGGCACGATGGCTCATTCCTGGATCCAGATGTTCGACAGCGAGTATGAGGCTTTCACGGCTTATTGCCGCGCCTATCCCCACGCCGCCATGCTGCTGGTGGACACATATAACGTGTTAAAAAGCGGCGTGCCGAACGCGATCCGCGCTTTTCGCGACATCCTGGATCCTTTGGGCTGCCGGCCCCTGGGCATCCGGCTGGACTCCGGGGATATTACTTATCTGTCGGCGGCCGCGCGGCAAATGCTGGACGACGCCGGTTACCGCGACTGCAAGATCGTCGCTTCCAACGCTTTGGACGAGCACCTGATCCGGGATCTGATCTCGCAGGGGGCGCGGGTCGATCTGTTCGGGGTCGGCGAGCGCCTGATCACGGCCAAGAGCAATCCGGTTTTTGGCGGCGTTTATAAATTGGCGGCGGTGGAGGACGAATCCGGGGCGATCGTGCCGAAAATCAAAGTCAGCGAGAACGTGGCCAAGATAACGACGCCGCATTTTAAGAAGGTCTACCGCCTCTACGACCGGGAAACCGGGCAGGCGGAGGCCGATTATATTTGCCTGCACGACGAAACGGTGGATGAGACGAAACCGCTGGAAATATTTGACCCTGATTTTATTTGGAAACGCAAGACCCTCACCGAATTCACCGCCCGGGAATTGCTCGTCCCGGTTTTCCGTCAGGGAAAATCCGTCCGCCGGCGCCCGGAGCTGAAAGAAATACGGGATTACTGCCGCGCGGAGATCGGCACGCTGTGGCCTTCCGTGACGCGGTTTGAAAACCCGCATAATTATTATGTCGATTTATCCCCGGCCCTGTGGC
>JAISEW010000061.1 GCA_031263945.1 Gracilibacteraceae bacterium
TATGGTTCTTCAAACCAAAAAGCCATCGTATGGCGTTCATTGTCGAGACTGTGAATAAACGGCAAATCGTCGCGTTCCAGGGGGCGTAAAGAAAGCTTCATTTTTATTTACCTCAAAAACATTTAAGTAAAACACCCAGCCAGTTTCTGCGGGTGTTTGAGCTGGAAAATATTGGTGGTCGGGATGACAGGATTTGAACCTGCGGCCTCCTCGTCCCGAACGAGGCGCGCTACCAAGCTGCGCCACATCCCGACGCCGGTTTATTATACCACACCGGTCTCCGAAATGACAAGTCATTTTTGCCCGCGCGAAAAAATAACCCGCGCCTCCGATTTTTAGCGAACAAATGTTTGCATTCCTCCGGCGGCTGTGCTATACTGGCGGCATGGGAGTGACTGGGAGTGACTTAAAGTTGAATGTGTTGCATTCGCCTGATCTGATGGAAAAACTGCAAATCCTGGCCGGCGCGGCCAAATACGACGTGTCCTGCGCCTCCAGCGGCGTGACGCGCCGTAACGGCGGCGGCCTCGGCAACGCCAAGGGTTACGGCGTCTGCCACACCTGGGCGGCGGACGGGCGGTGCGTCGCTTTGCTCAAAGTCCTTTTTACGAACAAATGCGTCAACGACTGCGTCTATTGCGCCTGCCGGGCCGGGAGCGACACGCCGCGCGCCGCTTTTACGCCGCGGGAGATCGCGGATTTGACGATAGAGTTTTACCGGCGCAATTATATAGAAGGTTTGTTTTTGAGTTCCGCGATCGAAAAAAGCCCGGATCACACCATGGAGAATATCATCGAGGCCGTCAGCTTGCTGCGCCGGGAGCATAAGTTTTTCGGCTACATCCATATCAAGGCCATCCCCGGCGCCGATCCCGCCCTTATCACCCGCGTGGGGCTTCTGGCGGACCGCGTCAGCGTGAATCTGGAATTGCCGTCCGTTCGCAGCCTGTCCCTGCTGGCGCCGCAAAAACAGATGCCCGCTCTGCTGGCGCCGGTGCGGCAGATATATGAGGAAAGCGCCGTCAACCGGGACGAACGCCGCCGTTTCCGCTCCGCGCCCAAATTTGTCCCGGCGGGGCAGTCCACGCAATTCATCGTGGGAGCGACGCCGGACAGCGACCTGACTTTGCTGAAGGCGTCGGAGACCTTATACGGTCGTTTCGCCCTGAAGCGGGTTTATTTTTCCGCCTATGTGCCCTTGCACGACAATCCCCTCCTGCCCGCCCTGAGCAGCATGCCGCCGCTGAAACGCGAACACCGCCTTTACCAGGCCGACTGGCTGCTGCGGTTTTACGGGTTCAAGGCGGGGGAACTGCTGGACGACGCCCAGCCTAATCTGGATACGGAACTTGATCCTAAAATCATCTGGGCGCTGCGGCACCTGAGTTTTTTCCCGCTGGAAATCAACCGGGCCCCCATGGAAATGCTGCTGCGCGTGCCCGGCATCGGCGTCGTGTCCGCCCGGCGCATAATCCGCCAGCGCCGGGTTTGCGCCTTGAGTTACGACGATCTGGGCAAAATCGGCGTGGTGCTGAAGCGGGCCAAATATTTCATCACCTGCCGCGGCGTATACCGGGGCGACGCGCCCCTCCGGCCGGAAACCTTGCGCGGCCGCCTTGCCCCGCCGCCGGTCGTTTGGCAGCCGTCCCTCTTTGACGGGGGAAGTTATGATTGATTACCTTTACGACGAAACCTTTGACGGTCTGCTGACCTGTGTTTTCGCGCATTATTATGAGGAAAAAGCCGCCGGCGTTTATCCGGAGAGGCTTTATCAGCCTTCGCTGCTGCACGGGGCGCGCGCCGTCGTCACTCAGCCGGAGCGGGCCGACCGGGTCTATGAGGCGCTGGTGCGCAAAACTCACCGGCTCACCCCGCGCAAAATCTATTACGCTTTTCTTTCCGCAACGCCGCGCAAGGAAAACATCATCCTGAACTATGTAATACTCGCCTTCCGGCGCGGTCCGCGCCTGACCGCCTGCCGTTCGCTGCCGGAAGTTCTGGCGCTGGAAACAGCCAGTGACCGCGTGGATACGGAACTGGGCCGATTTCTCGGTTTTGTCCGCTTCCAGGATATGGGAAAATTTCTTTACGCGGCGATCAAGCCCGATCACAACATCCTGCCTTTGCTGGCCGATCATTTTTCCGACCGGCTGGCGGGGGAAAATTTTATGATACACGACACCGGGCGGGATATGGCTCTGGCCTGGAACGGGCAGGAAGCGGTCCTGACTCCTTTCCGCTGCGCGGAACCGCTGTGTGCCGGCGCAGATGAACGCCGGTTTCAAACTCTCTGGCAGGAGTATTTCGAGCATATCACCATCGGCGAACGGCGCAATCCCCGCCTGCAGGCCCAGTTCACCCCGCGGCGCTATCGCTCCCGCCTGACGGAGTTTCAGCGCCTTAACTGAGGACGATAGCGTTCATGATGATATTGGCCACGAGATTAATGATGGGGGAAATAACATATTTAGGCAGATCGGTCGCCAGCAGCAGCACGAGAAACAGCCAGCCGTTGCGCTCGAGGAAATAGATCAGCCTGTCCGCGCTGCTCGGTAAAAATCCGGACAGGACGCGGAAGCCGTCCAGCGGCGGCACAGGCAGCAGATTGAACACCATAAGCAGAATATTCAGATAAATAAAATAATACCGCATCTCCGCCAGAATGGACGGCAAACCATCCGCATAGAGCGCGGGCAAAGAAAAACGGAGCGCTATGCAGCCTGCGAGAGCCATCAGGAGATTGGCCGCCGGGCCGGCGGCCGAAGTCAGCATCATACCTTGGCGCATATTTACATCCCGGCGGAAATTCGTGGGGTTGACCGGCACCGGTTTGGCCCAGCCGAAACCGAAGGTGATGATGAGCAGCAAACCGACAGGGTCGATATGAGCCACGGGTGAAAGAGTCAGGCGGCCCATCCGCGCCGCCGTGTCGTCGCCGAGCGCGAAAGCGGTGCGGGCGTGAGCGTACTCGTGTACGCTGAAAGCGATGATTATAGCCGG
>JAISEW010000086.1 GCA_031263945.1 Gracilibacteraceae bacterium
AATAACGGCTATGTTCTGACTTTTAGCGAAAAACACGAAGGATAGCGCTGAACGGGGGGGTAAACCATGAATTATCCGTGGCTTGACGGGGATTGTTCGATGATCCCTAAATATTCAGCATAAACGACTGCTCGGCCCGCTGTTTTTCTGTTAAGTCCAGCAGATCCTGCACCGTGACGCCGGTGAGAAACTCGCGGACGGCCCTGTCCAGCGGCGTAAAAACCGCGTCCTGCATCACGATTTCGATGTCGGGCGCGTTCTCGTTCACCGTGGCTTCCGTGGCGTCGGTCAGCGCGGCCTCCAAACAGGAGAGCACATCCCAAACCGTGATGGCGAGCGGGGAACGGGCGAGCTGATAGCCGCCGCGCGAACCTTTTACCGCCAGAAGGATGCCGGCTTTTTTTAACTGCGTAAACACCTGTTCCAGGTATATTTTTGATATGCCCAATTGATTGGCGACGTTTACGGCGGCAATATTGTCGCCGCTGCGGTTTTTCGCCATCTCGACGACCGCGGCCAGAGCATACCGCCCTTTGACAGAAATCCTCATCCCCAACCTCCATTGTGGTAAAACATCACGTCATATCTTCCATCGCCCGCGCCAGTTCCGCGAGCGGGATCTCGCGCTGCTCTCCCGTCCGCATGTCGCGGACGAGGGCTGCGCCGCGCTCCAGTTCGTCCTCGCCTAAAATGAGCGTAAACGCGGCCTGTTTGCGGTCGGCCAGTTTGAGCTGGCTTTTGAGGGTCCGGCCCTGCAGATCCATGAGTACGGTAAAACCTGCGGCCCGCAGCTCCGCCGCCAGCGCCGCTCCCCGCCGCCGGGCCGTCTCGCCCAGCGTCGCCAAAACGTAACAAGGAGGGCCGGAAACAGGCAAGGCCGCGCCCTGCTCCGCCAGAGCGCCGAGCAGGCGTTCCAGGCCGAGGGCGAAACCGACGCCCGGCGAGGGCGGCCCGCCGATTTCCTGCACGAGCCCGTCATAGCGCCCGCCGCCGCAGACGGCGTTTTGGGCGCCGAGGCCGGGTGCGAGGATCTCGAAAGCCGTTTTGCAATAATAATCAAGTCCGCGGACCAGCCGTTCGTCCAGCTGATAAGGGATGTCCATCGCCTCAAGATAAGAGCGCGCCGCCGCGAAATGCTCCCGGCAGTCGGGGCAGAGACTGCCTGGCAGCGCCGGCGCGTTGGCCGTCGCTTTTTGGCAGCTTTCTTTTTTGCAGTCGAGGACGCGCAAGGGATTTTTGTCGAGGCGGGCGCGGCAGTCTTCGCACAGCTCCCCGGCCAGAGGGCGGAGAAAAGCGGACAGAGCGGCGATGTGACCCGGCCGGCAGACGGGACAGCCGACGGAATTGAGACGGAGGGAAAGCCCCTTGAGGCCCAGTTTTGCCCCCAGAGTCCAAGCCAGCCAGATGATCTCGGCGTCGGCCAGCGGGTCGCTCGTGCCCAGCGCTTCCGCGCCGAATTGGTGGAACTGGTGGAAACGCCCGGCCTGCGGCTTTTCGTGCCGGAACATGGGGGCGAGGTAATAAAGTTTCCAGGGGGGCGTCTGCCCGTACAGCTTGTTTTCCGCGTAGGCGCGCGCGACCGAAGCCGTGCCTTCGGGGCGGAGGGTCAGGGAGCGACCGCCTTTATCCTCAAAAGTGAACATCTCTTTGTTCACGATATCCGTCGCGGCGCCGACTCCGCGCTGAAAAAGCTCCGTCGCCTCAAAAACCGGCGTGCGGATCTCCTCATAACCGCAGACGCGACAGAGATCGCGGATCTTTTTTTCCATATATTGCCAATAGACGGTCTGCCGCGGCAAAAAGTCCTGGGTGCCTTGCGGGCGCCGGATCGACATGGCGCATCCCTCCTTGCTTCCCTAATATACCACGGCGGCGGCGGCTTGGCAACAGGCGCGAACCTTGGCGAACTACATGAATTTGACCAAAATGCTGTTGGCGACAAAATAACGATCCGGGTCGAGGCGCAATCCGTCTCCCTCGCTCAGGAGCAGGCGGGCGCGGATCAGCTGCTCCGGCGTCTCCCCGAAAACGTCCTCCAGGCTCGCGCCGAACCGCCGGCTGAATTCCCGCCGGTCGAGGCCTTCCCGTGTGCGCAGTCTCAGCATGACGTATTCTTTGATCCGGGTCTCCCGGTCCAGCGGTTCCGCGCCCTCCGCCAGCGGCGGCAGCCCGGCGCGCAGGAGAGCGGCGTATTCTTTGAGCGCGGCGCGGCGCGTCCGCACCGGCTGAGAGCCTTCCGTCAGGCAGGAGACCGCGCCCGGTCCCAGGCCCAGATATTCTTCCCCGCGCCAATAGCCGGCGTTATGGCGGCAAGCGCGGCCCGGAAGGGAAAAATTGGATATTTCGTCCTGCCGGTAGCCCGCGCCGGTCAAATATTCCCGCGCCCAGGCGTACATATCCGCCTGGGCGTCGTCGCCTAGCAGCCGCGTCCGCCCGGCGGCCAGATCCGCGGCCAGCGGCGTCTTTTCTTCCGGCGTCAGGGCGTAAAGCGAAAGATGGCTCAGGCCGGCGTCTGTCATGGCGCGCACCGCTGTTTGCCAATCGGCGTCCGTCTGTCCGGGCAGACCGAACAGCAGGTCGGCGCCGATATTGCCGAAACCGGCGCGGCGGGCCAGGCGCAGCGCCCGCCATACGTCGTCCGCCCTGTGCCGGCGCCCGATGCGGGCGAGCAAGGTATCGCTCAAACTCTGGACGCCGAGCGAAAGGCGGTTGAAGCCGCCCGCCCTCAGCACGGCCAGTTTTTCCTCGGTCAGGGAGCCGGGGTTAGCCTCGGCTGTCTTTTCTGCGCCGGGCGCGAAAACAGCCCGGCGGGTGATATCCGTCAATTCCGCCAGTTCCGCCGGCGAAAGCACGGTCGGAGTGCCGCCGCCCAGGTATAGCGTGTCAAAAGTCCCGCCCGCCGCCGCTTGCCCGAAATCAAGAGCCAGCGCGGCCAGATATTCCCGCCGCGCCGCCGGGTCCGCCCGTTCGCCCGCCTCGGAGTAAAAGGCGCAGTAAGCGCATTTTTGCGCGCAGAACGGTACATGTATATAAAGAAGCATATTTCACCGCCCCTAAGGGACTGTTTGGAAATAAACAGTCCCTAAGTTCCAGTATAGTCCGGAACGCGGGAAAATTCAATGACGACTTTTCGAATTTCGCCGATCAGGAATGGCTTTACTCATCAGGTCATTCAGACAAATAATTTTACTGCGAGTAAAACAGCGCAAACACGCCGCATAAAACCAAAAGCACAATCAAGATAATAATTGATGATTGATAGTGCTCCCCTTTATTACGCTCGCATTTTTGCCGAAAGCGTATCACAGACTTCGCACGGGTGCGTGACCATCAGCATATGCCCTCCCGTGTGGAACGTCACAATTTCTTTGTACGGCGCGCGCAAACGCTCGAACACCTTTTGCGTATACTCCGGCGTGAACAGCCTGTCGCCGCTGTCTGCAACGAGATAGAGCGGACAGCGGACGCTGCCGTCCGCCAGACCGGGAAAACGTGTCGTGAACAAGCTGGCGAGAAAATGAAGCGAGTAGCGTTTCAGGCACAGCGGGTCGCGCTCGAACGGTTCCCAAACCTCCGGCTCCGTGCCTATTCGCGCGCGATCAAGGTAGAAATCAAGCGGCAGTTCCAAATCCGGCAGCAGCTTCGCAAAGAGCTTCAGCGCGCCTTGCGCCGGACGGTACACGCGGCTCAGCCATCTTGGAAAACGCGAAACCGCTATGCTCTCCGGCAGCTCCGACAGCATTACGTTGTGCGGAAACGCCGCCGCGATCCGCTCGTCCTCGGCGGCCAGCGCCGCCGCGACAATCCCGCCCTGACTGGAACCCATAGCGATCACGGGCAGGCGGAAACGCTCCAGCGCAAACGTCACCGCGTCGCGCCCGTTTTGCACGATGTCGCGGAGCGTGTAGCGTTTCACGCCGCGGGGGCTTTTGCCGTGTCCGACCGGGTGCAGGCCGACGACGGCGAAACCGCGTTCCGCAAAGCCGCGCAGCAGCGGCTCGTAATACAGCGGGTGAACCATCGTCGCGGGAACAAAAACGACGGCGGTCTCCGGCGCGGACGGCTCCCAAACGGACAGGACGATCCGCGCGCCGCCGGACGTTATGTTGTATTCCGAGTATGCCGTTTCCACAGCATGTTCCATATTGCCCTCACAGATACCGCCTGACCTTTTCGCAGTAGCGGATATAATCACCGCCGTAATTCCGCGCCCCAGAAAAAACGGCTGGCGAAAGCGAACATCGGCAGGGGGAAACAGTTTGACGCGCTCGTTGTTTGCCACAAACGCACCTCTTTCCCCAACTCTTAGCCAATGATAACTTTAGTATATTACTGAACGCGAGAAAATTCAATAAAGACTTTCGGATTTCGTTGACTTGGTCATTGACATTATACGAATAACCGCATACAATGGTGTTGACGAAGAATTTTGGAGGCTATGCCAAATGCCTGAATATATGTCAGTCCGCGAGGCGGCGGAAAAATGGAGCCTCTCGGAGCGCCGCGTACATAGGTTGTGCAAAGACGGCAGGGTCGCCGGGCTTATCCGTTTCGGGCGCTCTTGGGGGATACCGCGCGGCGCGGAAAAACCGGGCGACGCGAGAAAACCGGCGAGCCGCCCGCCGGAGACGCGCGGCTCGGAGAGCGGGCGCGGCGCGGCGGCGGATCTCCTGGGGCCGGACGCCAGACTTCTCGCCCGAAGCGGGACCTGCGCGGTATTTCAGGTCGAAAACGAAACGGGCGACGGGATCGTCACGGTGTACGACGTTTTTCCTGGCGTCCGGCTTATGTACAACGACCTGCATTTGGCCCGCGTCACGGAGCGCGACAGTTTCTACGTCCCGCCGAGCGCGAATATGCTTGTCGTCAACCATTGCCGCGAAGGACGCTTTGAATGTGAATTCCCCTGGGGCGAATACGGGTATGTCGGCGAGGGCGACATGGCGGTCAGCACGCTGCCGACGCCGGTAAAATCCTCGTCGTATCCGCTGGCGCACTACCACGGCATCTCCGTCGTCGCCGACATACCCCGCGCGGCTAAAACCGTGGGGGAGGTTTCCGCCTTGCTCGGCACAGTCAGCCTCGACGTTCAGGAAATAAAGGAACGGCTGCTGGGTAAACATCCTTATTTCCTTATGCGCAGCTCGGAAGCGGTTTCGCATATATTCTCCGAACTTTACAACGCGCCCGACGCGCTGAGGGACAGCTATATCCGGCTGAAACTGATCGAACTTTTCCTGTTTTTGAGCGTTATCCGGCCTGACGACGACAGCGGGCGAAAATATTTCTACAAGACGAGAGTCACGACGGTGAAAGCCATACGCGATCATATGACGGCGCATTTGGACAGGCAGTTTACGCTCGACGAGCTTTCCCGGCGCTTCAATATTCCTTTGACCGCTATGAAAAGCTGTTTTAAGTCGCTGTTCGGGACACCGATCCAGGCCTACATGCGCGAATACCGCCTGCAAACCGCCTCCGCGCTGCTCCGCGGAACGGATGAACACATCGGCGAGATCGCCGCTAAGGTGGGCTACGACAGCCCCGCGCGGTTTTCGGCGGTGTTCAGGGCCGCCGTCGGGCTGACTCCGTCCGATTACCGGAAAGTTTCCGTCCAAAAACAATAGTACGCGTCCGAATAAGATAATACCTGTCAACGAAAATATGCTATAATAGCAAACGCAGTCTGGATGGATTCCCCCGTCAGTCCGGCTTTATGCCGGAATCCATCCCCGCTCCCTGTGGATTCCGCAACAAGTCCGGAAGGACGGGAGCCCGGTGTAAACGCGGGTCAGGATTGCGTTTTTTAGACCCGCGAGTTAGTCATAGCTAATTGATCGAGAGAAAAGGAGACTGCCCGACATGGAGAACAACAGCGAATTGCAGGACCAAAGCGCGCGGCAGGAAAAACCGCGCAAAAAAGGCGTCGCGCGGCTGCTGGAACTCGGCGCGCGCAAAAAAGGCCTGATCGTATCTTCCTGCGCGCTGGCCGTCGTCAGCGCCGCGGCGTCGCTGGCGCCGTTCGTCGCCATCTATTACATCATCCGGGAGCTCGTCCTCCATTTCGCCGACCTGGGGGCGCTCGACACGGCGCGCATGACCGGTCTGGGCTGGCTGGCGGCGGGAAGCGCGGTCGCCGCGATCATGCTCAATTTTCTCGCCCTGATGTGCAGCCATTTCGCCGCCTTCAAGACGCAGTACGAACTCAAACTGGAGTACGCGGCGCATATCGCCTCTTTGCCCCTGGGCTTCCACAGCGCGAACTCCACGGGCAAACTGCGCAAGATCGTGGATGAGAACATCGAAAAACTGGAGGGTTTTGTGGCCCACCAGCTGCCGGACATGGCCGCCTCCTTCGCCATGCCGGTCGTCACTTTGGCCGTGCTGTTCGTCTTCGACTGGCGGCTGGGGCTGGCGAGCTTCGTCCCCATCGTCGCCGCCTACCTCATTCAGATGGCGGCCTACGGCGGCGATAAGGCGCAAAAATTCATCAAGCTGTATCAGGATTCGCTGGAGGATCTGACCAACGCTTCCGTGGAGTATGTGCGCGGGATCTCGGTGGTCAAGGCCTTCAACCAGACCATCTTTTCCTTCCGCAAATTCCACCAAACCATCACGGATTACGGCCGGTTCGTCAAAGCCTACACCATTTCCTTCGAAAAATATATGGCGCTCTTCATGGTCATTATCGGCCACGTGTATGTCTTCCTGATCCCCGCGATCATTCTCTTGGCGGGCGGGGCGGAGGACTACGCGGAGTTCGCGCTGGCGGCCGTGTTCTACATCGTGTTTTCCTTTTCGCTGGTGACGCCGTTCACAAAACTCATGTATGTCTCCTCCCTCGGCACGCAGATCGCCGACGGCATCGAGCGCATGGACGGAATGCTGGCCGTCCGGCCGCTGCCCGAAACGAAAGATCCCCAAGTATCATCAGAATATTCTGTATCATTTGAAAACGTAGTCTTCTCCTACGCGAGTGGGGAGGAAAACGTGGCGGCCGCGTTAAGCGGAGTGAGCTTCACCGCCGGGCAAGGCGAGGTCACGGCGCTGGTCGGCGCGTCCGGGAGCGGCAAGTCCACCATCGCCCATCTCATCCCGCGTTTTTACGACGTGAGCGGCGGCGCGATAAAAATCGGCGGCGTGGACATCCGCGATATGGCGAGCGACTACCTCATGTCCATCGTGGGCTTTGTTTTTCAGGACGTCTTCCTGTTCAAACAGAGCGCTCTGGACAACATCCTGATCGGCGACAAAAACGCCTCGCGGGAGCAGGCCGTCGCCGCCGCCAAAGCCGCGCAATGCCACGAGTTCATCGAAAAACTGCCGCAGAGCTACGACACGGTCATCGGCTCCGGCGGCACGCATCTCTCCGGGGGCGAGCGTCAGCGGATCGTCATCGCGCGGGCTATTTTGAAAAACGCGCCCATCCTCGTGCTGGACGAGGCCACCGCTTTTGCCGACCCGGAAAACGAGCAGAAGATCCAGCTCGCCCTCTCGGAGCTGATGAGGGGCAAGACCGTCGTCGTCATCGCCCACCGGCTTTCCGCTGTGCGCGGCGCGGACAAGATCTTGGTGACGGACAAGGGAAAAATCGCCGAGGAAGGCGCGCATGACGCGCTCGTGCAGGCCGGTGGGCTGTACAGCCGCATGTGGGAGCAATACGCCGGGGCGACGGACTGGACGATTAGAAATACGGAGGTGGCTGCGGATGTTCGGGATCAAAAAACTGTTAAGACTATCGGATGAAGGTTACGAGGGCTTAAAACGCGGCGTGTTCGCTGCGGTGCTGTCCAACCTCTGTATGTTCCTGCCTTTTGGCGTCGCCGTTATGGTGATCACTTTGCTGCTGCGGCCGCTGACGGACGGCGGAACGCTTAACGCGAGCGAGCTGTGGATTTGGCTGGGCGCGGGCGTCGCCGCCGCGATCCTGTATTTTTTCGTCTACCGCAACGAGTACCGCAAAACCTACACGGCCGCCTACAGCGAAACGGAGAAGATCCGCGTCGAGGTGGCGGAAAAACTGCGCCGTCTGCCGCTCAGTTTTTTCAACCGCAAAGACCTGTCCGAGCTGACCACCAACATCATGGGCGACTGCGCCTCCATCGAACACACCATGAGCCATGTTCTGCCGAACCTTATCGGCGGCGGCGTCACCGTCACCTTTGTCTCCGTCCTGCTGGCCTTCTACGACTGGCGCATGGCGCTGGCCCTCTTTGCCGCCCTGCCCGTCGCTTTCGGGCTGATTTTCGCGACCAAAAAACTCATGTCCATCGGAGACAGGCATGTGCAGGCCAAACTGAACGTGGCCGAGCAGATGCAGGAGTATCTGGAAGGCATCAAGGTCGTCAAGGCCTTCGGGCTGGCGGGCGAAAAGTCGGAAGCCCTGAAAAACGCCCTGAGCGTCATGCTGAAAGAAGCGGTCACATTTGAAGCGATCGCCGGCGCCTTTGTCACGCTCGCCATGATGGTCCTGCAGGTGGGCATCGGGCTGGTGACGCTGGTGGGCGTGACGCTGCTCACGGGCGGGACGCTTTCGCCGATCGCTTTTCTGACCTTCCTGATCATCAGCGTGAAGATCTACTCGCCGATCATCGTCATCCTCACTTTGCTGCCGGAGTTTTTCTACACGCTGGTATCCACCAGGCGGATGCAGGCGCTGCGCGAGGAAAAACCCATGACCGGCGACGAGAACGCGGAATTGACCGGCTTCACGGTGGAGCTGAAAAACGTCTCTTTTGCCTATAACGACGCGGACGTCGTGCGCGACGTCAGCCTGACCATCCCGCAAAGCAGCGTGACCGCCTTGGTCGGGCCGTCCGGCAGCGGCAAGACCACCATTTCCCGCCTGATCGCCCGAGTTTGGGACGCGCGCGAGGGCGAGATCCTGATCGGCGGCCGGAATATCCGCGAGATCGACCCGGAGCGCCTTATGAGCTATATGAGTTTTGTTTTCCAGGACGTGGTGCTTTTCAACGACACGGTGATGAACAATATCCGCGTCGGCAAAAAAGACGCCGCGGACGAGGAAATTTACGCGGCGGCGCGTCTGGCGCGGTGCGACGGGTTTATCCGCGAAATGCCGGACGGGTACGAAACCGTCGTCGGCGAAAACGGCTCCACTCTCTCGGGCGGCGAGCGTCAGCGGATCTCCATCGCCCGCGCCCTGCTGAAAAACGCGCCGATCGTCCTGCTGGACGAGGCCACCGCCAGTCTCGACCCGGAGAACGAGACGCAGATCCAAGCGGCGATCTCCGAGCTGGTCAAAGGCCGGACAGTCGTCGTCATCGCCCATCGCCTGCGCACGGTGATCGGCGCGGACAAGATCGCCGTGCTGGAGGGCGGCCGCCTGGTCGAGGAAGGTACGGGCGAGGCCCTGCTCGCCGCGGGCGGACTGTTCGCCCGGCTTTATAAAATACAGCGAGAAAGCCTCGGCTGGGCGATCGGAAAACACTGATCTTCCGATGCTTCATTGGTGTTAGGAAGCGTTATTTTATATTTGACGACAAAAGATCAGGGAAGCCTTTGCAGCATTCCCTGATTTTTTTACCCTTGAGAACTGTTGACAACCGACCGCCGGTATGTTATAT
>JAISEW010000157.1 GCA_031263945.1 Gracilibacteraceae bacterium
GTCTTTTGTTTTCTAGTGCGCATATAAACTGTAACGTGACAAATCCGCTTTTTCGACCAGTTCTGTAATTGTGATTTTCGAATAAGCTTTTTCCTTCATCAATTCGAGCAAAGCTTCCCGCAGCCATTTTTGAGTTCTCCGGGCTTGTGAATTATTCCGCCTTTCTGCACTCATACTCTTACTCCTATTATTATTACAGTCATTTATGCGTTCTTTTCAACCCATGTGCTTTATATTATATCTCCAGTCTCCGGCGCGCCGCCGGCAGCGCGCCCGCGACTTCCAAAGCCGTGTAGCCGCTGTCACCGTACGTTTCGCGCAGGCAGTCCCCGGCGGCTCCGTGCAGGTAAACGGCGCAGCAGGCCGCGGCCAGCGCCGGGAGCCCCTGAGCCAGATACGCCAGTATCGCGCCTGTGAGTACGTCGCCCGTGCCGCCCGTCCCCAGCCCGGCGTTGCCGGTGGGGTTGATAAAAGCCCGCCCGTCCGGCGCGGCTACTATCGTGTTCGCCCCTTTCAGCACGACCACGGCCCCCCATTCTTCCGCCGCCCGGCGCGCCGCCGTCAGCCGCTCCGCTTGGATCTCCGCCGCGTCGCAGCCGCGGAGACGGGCCATCTCTCCCGGATGCGGCGTTAAAACCAGATTGTCCCGTTTACCCGGCCAAATATCCGGGAAACTGGCCAGAAGATTCAAGGCATCGGCGTCCAGCACCGCGGGCAAAGCGTCTTCGCGGAGGATCCGCCCCAGCAGCGGCGCGAATGAGTCCGTCTGAGCGAGGCCCGGCCCCACGGCGCAGGCGTCCGCCCCGGCCAGCCGCTCGGCGATCACCGGCCAGGCGTCGCCGCTCAGGCTGCCGCCCGCCGCCGGCCACACGGTCGCTTCTGTCACGCCGGCGTTCACCGCCGCCGCCGACGCCTCCGCGGTCACGATCTGCAAAAGCCCGATCCCGCAGCGCAGCGCCGCCTGCCCGGCCAAAACCGCCGCTCCGCTCATGCCGCGGCTGCCGCCGATCAGGACCCCGCGCCCATGCGTTCCCTTGTGCCCCGCCGGGTGGCGCGCCGGCAAAAGAGAGCGCACATAGGCCGGCGTCAGCAAAAAGGTGTCGTAAGTTTCCGCCGCCAGCACCGTTTCCGGGAGGGAAATGCGGCTTAAAACCACCTCGCCCGTATACAGCGGCCCCTGCCCCGTAAAAAGTCCGATCTTGGGCAGACCTAAAGTCACGGTGACTGCGGCCCGCGCCGCCAGATCCCCGACTGTTCCCGTATCGGCGTTCAGACCGCTCGGGATATCGACGGCCAGCACCGGCGCGGCGCAGTCATCCGCGGCCTGCAGCCACGGCCGGACCGCCTCCGGCAGCCGCCCGTGAAAACCCGTGCCATAGAGGGCGTCCACCACCAAAGCCGCGTGGCGCAGCGCGCGCCGCCAGAGCGCGAAAGCGCCCTCGTCGCCTTGGTAAGTGATCCGCCCGCCCATGCGCTGATAAAGCCGCAGGTTCAGCGCCGCGTCCCCGCGCGCCTCCTCCTCCCGCCCCATAAAAAACACCGCCGTTCGCCGTCCGCGGACCGATAACTGGCGAGCCGCGGCCAGCCCGTCCCCGCCGTTGCTGCCCTTGCCGGCCAAGATCACC
Organism: Gracilibacteraceae bacterium; assembly: GCA_031263945.1. GTDB lineage: Bacteria > Bacillota > Desulfitobacteriia > Desulfitobacteriales > Syntrophobotulaceae > JAIRRL01. The sequence goes on from JAISEW010000157.1 coordinate 1,626, forward strand.
GTCAGCCCGGCGCGGACAGCCGGAAACTTTTCCGCCGCCGCCGCGACGGCCAGCGCCGCGTTTTCCATCAGTACGGCGGACGGAAAACCAAAATCGGCGATAGCCCGGGCGTCAAGCCGCCTCATCTGCGCCGCCGTGACCAGGCGGGACTCTCCACTCTCCACTCTCAACTCTCCACTCCCCGCGACAAAATCGCCGTCGCTCCGGCCAGCTCCTTCGTGTGCGTCAGGCTGAGCCGCACGGTATCGCCGCCTCTGGCCGCCGCCACCCGCGCGGCTTTGTCGCTCAGCCGCACCAGCGGCTCCCCCGCCGCATTCGCCGTTATTTCCACATCATGCCAGTCAAGGCCGCCGCCGATACCGGTGCCCAGCGTTTTCAGCACGGCTTCCTTGCCCGCGAACCGCGCCGCTTTGCTCTCCCAGCTCCGGGCGCTGAGTTCCGCCAGCTCCGCGGGTGTGAACAGCCGCTCCAGCACCGCGGGCTGTTTTTTACATATGCGGGCGAAGCGCTCCACTTCGATCAGGTCAATTCCGGGAAACACCGCCTCCACCGCCTTTCTAGGGCGCCTCTAAATATTCTAAATATTCTGAGTATTTAGAGATGCCCCTTAGAGAAATTTGCTCTGCGCCGCGACGAGCGCCACCATGAGCCCGTTCCATACCCCGTGGGCGATGATCGAGGGCCAGAGACTGTGGCTGGTTTCAAACAAACGGCACAGCAGAAAACCGCCGACCAGCACCGGCAAAAATCTGGGCGCGTCAAAATGGATCAGGGCGAAAAACAAAGCGTTGCGCGTCATGCCGCCGGCCCGCCCGTACAGTTTGCGCAGCGGCGGATAGACGAGCCCGCGGAACAGCAGTTCTTCCTGCAGCGGCACGACGACGACGCCCAGAAGGGCCAGGGCCGCCAGCTGCCACCATGTACCGCTCCCCTCTACCGCCAGGGCGAAATCCTGCGGCGCCGGCTCGCCGAAGATCAAAGTGATGAGATAGCCGAATGAGCCGGCCAGAAAAAAAAGGATCAGCCCGACGCCGCACCCGCTCGCCAGATAGCTCAGGTGCAGCGGTCCCAGGCCGAGAAGGGGCGGCCGCTGTTTTTTCAGGCGCAAAAATATGTTCAGCAGAAAAAAAGTGATCAGAGCGCCGCCAAAACCGCGGATCAAATATTCGACCGCGCCGGCCCGCTCCCCCGGGTAAGGCTGCGGGCCCATCCAGCCAAGCAGGAATTGCAGCGAATAAATGATCAGGATCAAAAACAGCGCCTGCCAAAAATTCCATGCCGGCTCCCGCCATTCCCGGTCTGGTTTATCCGCCATGCCTAGGACACCTCTATAGTTTTTCCTTCAAGATCCGGTTGACCAAAGCCGGATTGGCCTGTCCCCTGGTCAGGCGCATCACCTGTCCGACCAAAAAACCAAGCGCCTGCTCCTTGCCGCCGCGGTAATCGTCGGCCGACTTGGGGTTATTGGCCAGCACCTCGTCGACCAGCGCGCTCAGCTCGGCGGCGTCGCTGATCTGGGTCATTTTCTCTGCCCGCACTATATCCTCGGGGTCGCGGCCGGTGTCCGCCATCATCTCCAGCACGGTCTTGCCCATCTTGCCGCTGATCGCCCCCTGTTTGATTAGATTGACCAAAGCCGCCAGCGCCGCCGGCCTGATCTGGCAGGCCGCCAAGCTTTCGCCCCGCGCGTTCAGCAGGCCGTAGAGCTCGCTGGTCAGCCAGTTGGCCAGAGTTTTCACGTCGGGGCAGGTTTTCAGCGCTTCGTCAAAATACAGGGCCAGATCCTTATCGGCGATGATGACTCCGGCGTCATAAGCGGAAAGACCCAGACCGATCAGGCGCTCCCGCCTCGCTTCCGGGAGTTCCGGCAAGGCGCGCCGCATGGACTCCACCCAGGCGGGGCTGATGCGCAGGGGCATCAGATCCGGTTCCGGAAAATACCGGTAATCGTGCGCTTCTTCCTTGCTGCGCAAAGAAAGGGTCATTTCCCGCCCTTCGTCCCAGGTGCGGGTCTCCTGGATGATTTGCCCGCCGCCGTCCAGCACGCCCGCCTGGCGCTCCGCCTCATATTCCAGACAGCGGCGCACGGCGCTCAGCGAGTTGAGATTCTTCATTTCCGTGCGTGTGCCCAGCTCCGCGCGGCCTTTCGGGCGCAAAGAGAGATTCACGTCAAAACGCACGGAGCCCTGCTCCAGTTTGCAGTCGGAAACGCCGGCGTAGTCGAGGATCCGCACCAGAGAAGTCAGATAAGCCAGCGCTTCCTCCGGCGAGCGCAGGTCCGGCTCGGAAACGATTTCCAGCAGCGGCACGCCGGCCCGGTTGTAATCCACGCTGGAACCGGCGGAAGAAGTAGTGATGGTCTCGCCGCTGTGGACGAGTTTGCCGGCGTCTTCCTCCATGTGAGCGCGGGTGATGCCCACTCTTTTGCCGCCGGCGTCCGTCGTTATTTCCAGCCAGCCGTTTTTGGCGATGGGCAGGTCGTACTGCGAAGTTTGGTAATTTTTTGGCAAATCTGGATAATAATAGTTTTTGCGATCGAATTTGGAAGTCGAGGCGATCTCACAGTTGAGAGCCAGCCCGGCTTTGATGGCCAGATTCACGGCCTCGCGGTTCAGCACCGGCAAAGTGCCGGGCAAACCGAGACAGACCGGGCAGACATGCGTGTTTTCCGCCGCGCCGAATTCGGTGGAGCAGGCGCAAAAAATCTTGGTTTTAGTCGCCATTTCCGCGTGGGTCTCAATGCCGCAGACCATCTCGTATCTGTCGCCGTAAGCCACTTTAGTCCACCTCCGTCAGCGCCGGCCGCGCGGTAAAAGCGACGCTCTGTTCCAGGGCAAACGCGGCTCTGTACAGCAGCGCCTCCTCAAAATGCCGCCCGATAAACTGAACGCCGACCGGCATCCCGTCCGTCAGGCCGACCGGCAGGGAGATCGCCGGCAGCCCGGCCAGATTAACGGGGATGGTGTAAATATCTCCCATGTACATCGACAAGGGATCGGACATTTCCCCGAACCGGTAAGCCGCGGTCGGCGCGGTCGGCGAAAGGATCACGTCATACGCGGCGAAAACGCGCTCGTAATCCTGGCGGATCAAGGTGCGCAGTTTTTGCGCCTGCAGATAATACGCGTCATAATAACCGGCGCTCAAAGCGTAAGTGCCCAGCATGACGCGGCGTTTGACCTCGGGGCCGAAACCGGCCGAGCGGCTGGCCTGAAACATGTCGATCATATCCGCGGCCGGCGCGCGCAATCCGTAACGCACGCCGTCGTAGCGGGCCAGGTTCGAGCTGCATTCCGCCGGCGCGATGAGGTAATAAGCCGCTATGGCGTAATCCATATGCGGCAGGGAACACTCGCCGATCTCGGCGCCGAGGCTTTCCAGCCGCCGGGCGCTGTCACGGACCGCTTTTTCGACGCCAGAGGCCAGTCCCGCCCGGAAAAACTCTTTTGGCAGCCCTATTTTCAGGCCGCGCGCGCCTTCTGCCAGCCCGGCGCTGTAATCCCCCGGCTCATTCGGCGCCGAGGTGGAATCTTTCGGATCATGGCCGGCGATAGCCGCCAAAACCAGCGCGTTATCGGCCACCGTCCGCGTCAGCGGGCCTATCTGGTCCAGCGAGGAAGCAAAAGCGACGAGGCCGTAGCGGGATACCGCGCCGTAAGTCGGTTTCATGCCGACGACGCCGCAAAAAGAAGCCGGCTGGCGGATGGAGCCGCCCGTATCGGAACCGATGGCGTAAGGGGCCATGCCGACCGCCACCGCCGCCGCCGCCCCGCCGGAAGAACCGCCAGGCACGCGGGCCAGATCCCACGGGTTATGCGTGGGAAAAAAAGCAGAATATTCTGTACTTGATCCCATGGCAAATTCGTCCATATTCAGTTTGCCCAGGACGACCGCGCCGGCCCGCAAGAGTTTTTCCGCCGCGGTGGCGCTGTAGGGCGGGCGAAAATCCGCCAGCGTCCTGGAAGCGCAGGTGGTGACCGCGCCGGCCAGACAGATATTGTCTTTTAAAGCCGCCGGCACGCCCGTCAGCGGCCCGCCCGCCCCCTCGCTCAGGGTCGCGTCCGCCCCGCGGGCCCGGCTGCGGGCGTCGTCCGCCAGCACGGAAATATAAGCGCGCACCGCCGGGTCCAGCCGCTCGATCCGCTCCAGATAATATTCCGTCAGCTCCGCCGCGCTCAGTTCCCGCTCGCGGAGCAAGCGGCCCAGCTCCGCGACGGAACACTCCGATAATCGCATATCCATCACACTATGCGCGGCACGGCGAAAAACCCGTCCGCGCGCTCCGGGGCGTTCGCCAGCGCCAACTCCCTTTCCATTGATTCTCCGGGCGCGTCCTCGCGCAGCACGTTAAAAAGCGGCGTGGCGTGCGCCGTCGGCTCCACGGCGCTCAGATCCAACTCCCGCAGTCTGTCCGCGTAAGAGAGGACGGCGCCCAGCTGCCGGGCATAATCTTCTTTTTCGGCGGCTGTAAGATGCAATCGCGCCAAAAACGCGACGCGCTCAACTTCCGCTGCGGAAATGCTCATTTTGTTGCCACCCCCATCCATCGATTAACTATAACAAATATTGAGCCGCCGGGCAATAGGCAAAAAATATTTTGCAGATTTTGATTTATGGTGACAACATCTTTATCATCAGGTAAAATAATCCCGAAAGGATGTGAGACTAATGGCTCAGGTACTGGTGAATATCCGCATGGATGAAGATTTGAAATTACACATGGTATGAGACGGAGGTAGATGCAGTGAGCGGAGATAATATTCAGTTATTTGAAGACAAACGCATCCGTACCGCATGGGACGAGGAAAATGGGGAGTGGCTATTCTCTGTGGTCGATGTGGTCGCTGTTTTAACCGATCAGTCTACACAGCGGAATGCGAGTACTTATTGGGCAGTTATGAAAAAACGCTTGAACGAAGAGGGTGCAACTCA
>JAISEW010000231.1 GCA_031263945.1 Gracilibacteraceae bacterium
GTTTGACAGTTTTGATAATAAGATGACTCTCACAGTGCCCAATATTACCAGAAACATCACCGTAGCCGCTTCAGGCGCCGATGTGCCAGTCTATAAATTCGCTTTCAATGGCGACCCGCTTCCGACGCCGCCTAATCAGCCCCTGCCGCCACCAGGCCTGACTTATCACGCCACGCCTGTCAACCCGATCGAACACCGTGAGTTTACGGTAACTTTTGAGCCGCGCGCCGATTATCTTTTGCCTGGTTCACTTGCTATAGAGATGGGTGGGCAGCCGCTCACCAGTTTCAACTATACCCGTTCGGTGAACAGCGAAGGTAAACCGATTGGCGTATTGAAAATAACCTCCGTGACCGGCGATTTGGATATAAGTATCGAGGGGGAGAAGATATCATCCTATACGCTGATCATGTCCCATCTCACGGCCACAGTCGCTCCTATGGTTGATGAGAGCAGCTCGCTGGTTATCACCTTCCACGAGGCAGCTGGGTCTTCGCTGCCTGGCAGTGTAACAGTCGAAAGGGCGCTTAGTCCTGCTGTGCCGGCTTTCACTTATAATTCCACCACCGGAGTATTGACAATACCGAATTTTGCCAAGGTGGGCGTATTCCCTGCATATGATTATTTGAAGATCACAGCTAACGGAGTGTAAGGCAACTCGTAACTCGTTCACACTAATCTTGCGGGGGGCGGTTCGTGAACCGTCTCCCCGCTTGCGCGTTCAGGGGCATCCATTCCAACCGCCGTAGCGCAGCGGGAATACCGGATTGCTTCGTCGCTTCGCTCACCGTTGGCAAGACCAGGCTATGCCGCTAAAGCGGCAGTCTCGTACCTGCCTTGCAATGACGAAACTGTATCAAAATGTTTTCACAAATATAATCAAACCTCGCTTCCGGCTTGCGGTTGCGTCTTCTTTGTGGTAAGATGAAACATACGCTGCTGGAGCGCCGCTTCAGTTTGCGTTAAAAAGAAGCGCCGATCAAGTCCGGTCGGGCTTGACCGTTGTTTCCCAGGAAAAGGGGGACCGTGATGGACTTTATCAAAGAAACAGACTTGCCGGGTATAGGCCGCAAGTTTTCAGCGTCGCCCGCGAGCGGCGGCAAAATCATAATCATCGTACATGACGACGGGGTGCGGGAGATATACCGCTATGACGACAGTGACGCGGACAGCGAAGTGGAACACATCGTTTCGTTTGACGACTCGGAGGCCCGCAAGATCGCCGGGATCCTCGGCGGGTTGGCCTATACGCCCAAAGCGCTGGACAACGCGCGCGTCGATCTCAAAGGGCTGGCGATCGACTGGTATAAGCTGACCGCTCCGGCGCCGTTCATCGGCTCCTCGATCGGCGCGCTCGGCATCCGGAAAAATATAGGCGTCAGCATCATCGGCATCATCCGTCATGACGGCGGCAGCCTGGTCAACCCCGGTCCGGAAGCCGTGCTGCAGGACGGAGACACGGTCGTGATGGCCGGCACGCGGGAGCAGATCAACGCTTTCCATGCCGGAGCGCGCGGGAACCCGCAGCCGGCGTCTTGAACGCCTCGACTGACGGAGGGCAGAGTTTTGGAATATGATTTTCTGGAATTGGGAGCGCTCTTGCTCTTTGTAGCTATGTCCGGCATCATCGCTTCCCGTTTAAAATTTTCCATCGTACCGATCGTAATAATCGTGGGGCTGCTGCTGCCGCCCAACGGGATAACGCCTTACCACCCGGCGGAAAGCACTATGGACGCCATCGACTTCCTCGGCCGTCTGGGAGTGCTGTTTCTGCTGTTTGCACTCGGGTTGGAATTTTCCATCCGCAAATTGCTCGCCTCGGCGGGAACGATGGTGAAAAGCGGGTTGATTTACCTGGCTTTCAACGCGACGGCGGCGGTTCTCTTTACTATGCTGCTCGGTTGGGGCGTGGAGGAGATCCTGCTGGCCACCGGCATTATCATCATATCCTCCAGCGCCATCGTCGCCAAAACGCTCGTTGACCTGAAACGCACGGCGAATCCCGAAACAGAAGTGATCATGGGGCTGATGCTGTTTCAGGATATTTTCATGGCCGCCTATCTGCCCATCGTTTCCGCCATCGCCATCAGCCGCGGCGGCAAACCGTCGGAACTGGCGATTTCAGTCGGTTTCGCTTTCGCCGTCATCATAATCTTTGTCTTTATCAGTTTGCGGACGACAAAGGTGTTGGAGAGCATATTCGCCATCGCCAGCGAGGAGACTTTTTTGCTCGTGGTGCTGGCCCTGCTGATTTTCATGGCCGGCGCGTCGGAAGCGCTGAATATTTCCGAAGCGATAGGAGCGCTCATCCTCGGCATGATCATGGCGGAAACGTCTCAGCAGGAGCGCATTGTGCATCTTGTCGTCCCGTTCCGCGACTTTTTTGGCGCGGCTTTCTTCTTCGGTTTTGCCCTGAAGATATCTTTGGACAGTTTGCTGGGCGCGGTGCTGGTCGCCGTGATCGCCGTGGCGCTGACGCTGGCCGGCAGTTTAGCTTACGGATTCACTATGAGCAAAGTGGCCGGCATCTCCAAGCGCGGCGCCCTGAATCTCGGTCTCACGATCACATCCCGCGGAGAATTTTCCATCGTATTAGCCAATCTGGGGACGGCGGCGGGACTCAGTTCCGTGCTGGAATCTTTTTCCGTGCTATATGTCGTGATTCTGGCCGTTTTAGGGCCGCTGTTAAGCCGTTTATCCGACCCGATTTACCAGGTATTGGCGCCGCGTTTAGGCTGGCGGCGCGAAACTCCTAAGAGCAAACCCCATAAGGAAATCGACGCATCTTTGCTAAAAGATAAAAAAGAATGATTTTAGGAGGGTTCCGCTGTGATCAATGTGAGCGGGGTGCGGAGAAAACCGAATCTGAGAGTGTTTGAACCCGGTGATATTATCGTGCGGGAAGGGGAAATGGAATTCCGCATGTATATCATCATCACCGGCGGGCTGGCTGTTTACAAAAATTACCAAAAAGCCGATGAGATCTCGCTGGCGGAACTGAGCGCGGGGGAATTTTTCGGCGAGCAGTCGCTGTTTTTGGGCGCTGCCCAACCGGCTACCGTGGTGGCGACGGAAGAATCGCTCACCATTTCCTTCACCCGCGACGATATCTTTGATTTTTTCCGCGCGGAATCGGAAGCCACTTTCTCCCTGATCGCGGACATCTGCCAGCGCGCGGGAGAAAAAAACAGCGCTCCGAAACCCAAAATCGACCCCAGCCGCCGGGTCAGCGCCCCCGGCCTTTTTCCGGTCGGACACGGTCATTACCGTCTGCCGGCCCCGGAGAGCGAGGCGCCGACGGGGATCGTTTTCACCGCCAAGGAGAAATGCCCGATCTGCGGCGTGACTTTTGAGGCGGCCGGTCTGCGCGAGTCCAAGCTGATACGCCACAGGACTGATCCGGATCTGCGAGAGCGTTACAAAGGCGCGGAACCGATGTATTATGACGTCCTGACCTGCCCCCAATGCTGGTATTCCGCTCTGCGGGATACTTTTGACGCGGCGGAGCCGGCGGATTCCCACGCCCTGATGACCGAGCTGGGCGCTTTGCAGCGGGAGCTGGGTTTTGTGTTTGACAACCGCAAGGACGCGGCGGAGGTTTTTACCGGATACTACCTCGCGCTGCGGGTCGCGCCCCGCTGCTTTGTGCAGGCGGAAACCCAGACGGCGCGGTTATGGGTGAAACTGAGCCGCCTGTATGAGGACTGCGGTGATCAGGCGATGACGGAATACGCCAACCGGCAGGCCCTGGAAGCGTATAAGGAGATTTATCAGCGCGTGAGCCTGAACCCGCGCGCCTTGCAGCGCATACAGTTTATCTTGGGCGATCTGTATTTTAAAATGGGGGAATTCCGGGAGGCGCGGGAAATGCTGTTCAAGGCTAAGATCGCCCGGGAAGGCACCGAACTGGTCCGGCGTTACGCGGAAGATCGCATTGACTTGATGCGGGAAATGGACAAACAGGAGAAGGGCTCCTAATCAGCGCTTTCGCGGGGGAGGGGTGATAATTTGAATTTGCTCAGTCCGTCAGCAGCCCGGATCCGCTCGCCGGAACTCTACGACTTTACGGATCCGGACGGCCAGCCCAGTTACGGAGCCAACCAAACATGGTACGCGACGGAATGGCAGCGCCGCGCCGGCTGCGGCCCGACGGTTTTTGCGCATTTAGTTTGGTATATCGCGCGCACGCGGGAAAAATACGCTTCGCTGTGCCCCTATGCCGGGAATGATACGGGCGGTTTTCTCCCTCTGATGGAAGACGCCTGGCGTCATATCACCCCCGGAAAACAAGGCGTAAACAAGACCGCTATGTTCGCGGCCGGGGCCGTGAGTTACGGAGCGGAAAGAAATGTGCCGCTCCGCCCCCATGTCCGGGAAATACCGGCGCCGGTCAGACGGCGGCCGCCGCTCGCCGATATAGAACAGTTCATCACAGGGTTTCTCACAGACGATCTGCCCGTGGCTTTTCTGAATCTCTCCAACGGGCTGCTGACCAATCTGGACAGCTGGCATTGGGTCACGCTCATCGCCTATGAAACAGCCGGCCATACCGCCCTCATGTACGACCAGAGCCGGAGCGCCGTCATCGACATCGGCCTGTGGCTGCGCACGACCGCGTTCGGCGGGGGATTCGTAGCGGTTGTCCCGTCACTGGAGCTCGGCCAGCCGAACTCTTAATTCTTTCAGGCGGAGCCGCGTTTTTTCCAATTTATCCTTTTCGGCGCTGATCACCGCTTCCGGCGCCTTAGCGAGAAAACCTTCGTTTTGCAGTTTTTTCTCCATCCTCTCCGCCGCTTCCAGCGCCGCGGAGATTTCTTTGCGGGTCCTGGCGATTTCCTTGTCGAGATCCAGCAATCCTTTAAGAGGTACATAGACCGTCACGCCCGTCAGCACGGCCGAAGCGGATTGCGGCGGTTTATCCGCCGGGGCGGCCAAGATCGTCACCCGCTCTCCTCCAGCCAGCTGTTTTATATAGGCCTGCCCGGCGCCGAGGGCCTCGTATGTCTCCGGCTGGGCGACGAGACAAATGTCCGCTTTCCGGCCCGGAGCGACGTTCATATCCGCGCGGATACCTCGGACAGCCCTGATCACGTCGACGACCGCCGCCATTTGCCGTTCGGTTTCCGCGTCCGCGCCTTCGTCCGGGGCCGGCCAGGCTTGCAGCATGAGGGAACCGCTGTTTTCTGGCATATTTTGCCATATTTCTTCCGTGATAAAGGGCATAAACGGGTGCAGCAGGCGTAAAGTCCCCTCTAACACCCGCAGCAAAACCCGTCCCGCTGCGAGCCGCTCCCCAGGATGCTCACGGTCGTAGAGCGTTTTTTTCACCAATTCGATATACCAGTCGCAAAACTCATTCCAGACGAACTCATACAACAGGCGGCAGGCTTCGCCCAGGTCAAAACCGTCGATCATCTCCGTGACCCGCCGCGCCGTTTCCCCGTATCTGGACAAAATCCAGCGGTCGGCCATCGACAAATCATTTCCCGCTTCTCCCGGCGTGATATCGGCCGTGTTCATCAGCACAAACCGAGCCGCGTTCCAAATCTTATTCAGAAAATTGCGCGCCCATTCCAGTCTTTCCGGATGGAAGCGCAGGTCATTGCCGGGGGTGTTGCCGGTGACGAGCGTCAGGCGCAAAGCGTCCGCGCCGTATTGGTCTATCAGTTCCAGCGGGTCCACGCCGTTGCCCAGGGATTTGCTCATTTTGCGGCCCTGCGCGTCAAGGATCAGCCCGTGGATCATGACTTGGCGAAAAGGCGCCGCCCGGTTGATCTCCAAACTCATGAAAATCATGCGGGCGACCCAGAAAAATATGATGTCCCGCCCTGTCACCAGCACCGTCGTCGGGAAAAAATCCCGCAGATCCGGAGTTTCTTCCGGCCAGCCCAAAGTGGAGAAAGGCCATAAGGCCGAAGAAAACCAGGTGTCCAGCACGTCGGCGTCCTGAGTGAGGCCTGTTCCCCCGCAGACGCCGCAGACCGTCGGCTCCGCGCGCGAACAGATCTCCGCGCCGCAGTTTTCGCAGTACCAGACCGGGATGCGGTGCCCCCACCATAATTGGCGGGAAATGCACCAATCCCTGATGTTTTCCATCCAATTTGTGTATATTTTGGCAAAACGTTCCGGGATAAACTCCAGTTGACCGGAGCGCACGACCCCAAGGGCCGGCTGCGCCAGCTCCGCCATCCGCACAAACCACTGCCGGCTGATTCGCGGTTCGACCGTGGCGCCGCAGCGATAACAAACCCCGACGGCATGGCGGTTTTCCTCCACGCGGTCGAGCAGGCCGGCCGCCTCCAGATCCGCCACGACGCGGCGGCGGGCCTCATAACGATCCAACCCCTGATAGGCCAGACCGTTTTCGTTCAAAGTCGCGTCTTCGTTCAAAATATTCACCGGTTCCAGTTGATGCCGTCTGCCCACCTCAAAATCATTTGGATCGTGCGCCGGCGTTATCTTGACCGCCCCGGCGCCGAAATCCCGTTCCACGTATTCGTCGGCGATGACGGGGATCACTTTATCCGTGAGCGGCAAAACCACATATTTCCCGATCAAATGAGCGTAGCGCTCGTCCTGGGGGTGTACGGCCACCGCCACGTCGCCCAGCATCGTTTCCGGGCGGCTGGTAGCCACCAGCAGCCCGGCGCCGCCGTCCGCGCCCGGATAACGGACATACCACAGATGCCCGTCCTGTTCCTCATGCTCCACCTCGATATCGGATATCGCCGTCCGGCAAACGGGACACCAATTGACGATATAATCCCCGCGGTAGATCAGGCCTTTTTCATACAGACGAACAAACACTTCCCGCACGGCGCGCGAACAGCCTTCGTCCATCGTGAAGCGTTCATGCTCCCAGTCGCAGGACGCGCCCAGCCGACGCAGCTGACGGGTGATAGCGCCGCCGTGCTCGTTTTTCCAGGCCCATACCCGCGCCAGAAAAGCTTCCCGGCCCATGAGTTCCTTTTGCAGGCCCTCGGCGCGCAAATGTTCTTCCACGCGGGCCTGCGTCGCGATGCCTGCGTGATCCGTGCCGGGCGTCCACAGAACGCGGCGGCCCCGCATCCGCTGGGAGCGGGCCAGGATATCCTGCAGCGTGTTATCCATCGCGTGGCCGAGATGCAGCACTCCGGTCACATTAGGCGGCGGCATCACGATACTGAAAGTTTCTTCGCCTTCCGCCGCCGGGCGAAAACAGCCGTTTTTCTCCCAATATTCATACCATTTGCTTTCCGCCTGCCGCGGGTCATAGATCGCAGTCGTCGGCGATTCCGCGCTCATTTTTTATTCCTACGATTGTAAATACTGGGGTATGCGCCGGCAGCGCCGCCGCTTCCAGTCTTAATTATACGGGCAGCTGATTCGCGTGTCAATTTTACCACAAAAAAAACGCCGCGTCAGGCGGCTTTGAGCTTTTCCGACAGGTGTCGCGGGGGAGTTACAATACATAGTAGTTACCCGCGCCGCTTAGCTGCCGCTTGTTTTTTTTGCCGGGATAATGTAAACTGTTCCTATGAAACTCACAGCCTGCCTGATAACTAAAAATGAGGAACGCTGTCTGGCCCGCTGTCTCGACAGCCTGCGGGAGGCCGTGGACGCCATCGTGGTCGCCGACACGGGTTCGGAGGACCGGACGCGGGAAATCGCGCGGGCGCGGGGAGCGCGGGTCATAGAGATCCCGTGGCGGGATGATTTCGCTTGGGCGAAAAACCGGGCGCTGGACGAGGCTGACGGTGATTGGATCTTATTCCCGGACGCGGACGAATATTTTGCCCCCGGCGGGGCGGCGGCGCTGCGGGCCATGCTGGAAAACGGCGCCTCGGCCCTGGCGGGAACGGATGGCGTAGCGCTCCGGCGTTATGAAGGGACGGATTTTTCCGCGTCTTCATACACCGCCGTATTGCGCGTGTTTCGCCTGGACCCCGCTTTGCGCTATAAGGGCGCGATCCATGAAGATCTGCGTCGGGCCGGGGCGCCGCCGCGCATAATTGACGCGCCGCCCGCCGTCATATATCTCTGGCATGACGGACATGACCCTTCCCGCGCCGGCGCTAAGATCGCCCGTAATATGCGCGTCATGGAAAAACAGATCCGTGCCGGCGACAATGATCCTCTGCTTTTCTTTCATATGAGCAAGACTCTGGACCGGCAGAAAGAGCGGGAAAGGATCTGGGAATACAGCCGTGAGTTCTTGCTCCGGGACGGTTCTTCCTCGTCCGTCTGCCTTAAAGCCATGCTTCTGGCCGACATGGCCCTTGATTTCACGCCTGACGCGGCGCTGGCCCCGGAGCGCCGGGCCTGGCTGAAAGAGGAAGCTTTGCGCCGGTTTCCCGCTCAGCCCGCCGCCTATATCCTGGCGGCTGACGAATGTCTGGAACGCGGCGATTGGGGCGGCGCGCTGCCGCTGTACGCCAAGGCCGCGGAGTTGTGGCAAAACGGGTTTGATGATTTCGGCGATTCCGATTTCCGGCAGGAAAAATCCCGGCCGCTGGTTTATGCCCGTTTGGGGCGCTGCCGGCAAATGACCGGCGACCTCGCGGGCGCGCGGGCGGATTTTGCCGCCGCCCTGGATCTGCAGCCGGACAACCCGGCGGCTGCCGCCGGTTATATCGAGTGCGGGCGGGCGGAGGACGCGCGGACGGTGTTTGAGTCGCTCTCCGCTTGGCTGACCCGCGGCCGCGCGCCACTCTCTTTTCTGGCGGCGGCGCGGGACAAACGCTGCGACATGCTCTACCTTTATTTATATGATCACGGGTCCGCTGGCCGGCTGCCGCTTCAATATTTCGCGACCATGCAGATCTTGGTGGGCGCCTGGTACGCGGCGGCGACGGACTGCTGCGCCCTGATCCGGCGCCATCCGCTGTGGGGTGGAGATACGGCCGCTTTTTTCCCGGCTCTGACAGAAACGGAACGGACGGAAATCAGCGAAACCCTCGCGGAAGCCGCGGCGGGGTGTTTGCTGGCCGCGGGCGGCTGGCAGCCGCCCGGCCGGGTTCAGACTGATGAAAAACCGCCGGCGCCGGCCCGGTTTTTACAGGCTCTGGCCGCCGTGGCGCCGCCGGCGCTGAGTGACGCCGTCGGCCTTTGCCTGGGTGAAGATGTGGATCCCGGGCGGCGGGAGGGACTGGAGACGGCGCGGCGGACGGGAGAACGGCTGGCGGCTCTCGGCGCGCCGGAATCGGTGCGCTTGGTCTGGCGGGAGGCCTTGGCGTGTCTGGGCTGAAATCAGCGAAGGATGTTTTCCTGGAAAAAGCCCTGCGCCTTTACGCGATCACCGACAGCTCCCATTTAGGAGGCCGCTCGCTGGCGGAGACGACGGAGGCGGTTTTACGCGGCGGGGCCACTATGCTGCAATTCCGGGAAAAAATATTGGGATTTGATGATTTTGTGGCCGCCGGCCGGGAGATCCGCGTTTTGGCCAGCCGTTTCGCCGTGCCTTTTATCGTCAATGACCGGGCGGAGGAAGCGGCGGCGCTGGAAGCGGACGGCGTTCATCTGGGGCAGGGGGATATGGAGGCCGGGGCGGCGCGCGCGCGGCTCGGCGCGGGTAAGATCATTGGGATCTCCGCCAGGACCGCCGCTCAGGCCGTGCGAGCCGAGGCCGCGGGAGCCGATTATCTCGGAGTCGGCGCGGTGTTTGCCACGGCGACCAAACCTGACGCCGCCGCCGTAAGCCTGGAGGTTTTGCGGGACATCTGCCGGGCGGTCCGGATCCCGGTCGCAGCGATTGGCGGCATAAACGCCGGCAACGCCGCGCTGCTGCGGGGGAGCGGGATCCGAGGCGTCGCGGTCGTATCGGCGCTTTTTGCCGCTCCGGCCCCGGAAGCGGCGGCCAGAGAATTATTGCGCGATTGGGAGTAGAGAAACTTTTATGATAGCATTACCCGCGAATATAAAGGGGATCGTTTTTGATATGGACGGCACTTTGCTGGACACCATGCCGGTATGGCGAGGATTGAGCGAGACGTTTCTGGAGGGTTACGGCGTAACGCTGTCCCCGGCCGCGGAAGCGGACTTGCTACCCCTGAGCCTGGAGCAGAGCGTCGCCTATTTTCACGAGTGCCTGAAAGTACCGGCGGCCAAAAAAGATATGCTGGCGGAAATTTATGCCATGGCGAATCGCAGATACCATAAATTGGCAAAACCTAAGGCCGGCGTCCGGGAA
Source organism: Gracilibacteraceae bacterium (assembly GCA_031263945.1). Taxonomy (GTDB): domain Bacteria; phylum Bacillota; class Desulfitobacteriia; order Desulfitobacteriales; family Syntrophobotulaceae; genus JAIRRL01. The sequence goes on from JAISEW010000231.1 coordinate 10,169, forward strand.
TACCTGGAGCAGCGCGCGGCGGCCGGCTGTAAAATGTGCGTGGCGACGGTCACGGACCGGGCTATGGCGGCACAGGTCCTGGCCCGGTTTGAATTGCGCCGGTTTTTCACTGACATCTACACCTGTGATACCATCGGCCGGCCCAAATCCGATCCGCGTTTTTTCCTTGACGTGGTTGAGCGGTTGGGGCTGAGCCCGGCGGAGAGCGCCGTGTTTGAGGATTCGCTTTATTGCATGCGCTCGGCCCGGGCGGCGGGATTGACGGTGATCGGCGTTTTTGACGCAGAGGCGGCCGCTGACGAAACGGCGGCGCGGGAATACTGTCATCAATATATTTATTCTTTTACGGAGCTGACGGAAAATGCTTAAAGTATTGACGGTGGCCGGATCCGACCCCAGCGGCGGCGCGGGCGTCCAGGCCGATCTCAAAACAATGGCGGCCCACGGCGTCTACGGTATGAGCGTCATCACGGCTTTGACGGCGCAAAACACCACAGGGGTATTTGAGGTGGCGGAACTCACGCCGGAATTCGTCGGGCGGCAGTTGGACGCCGTTTTCACCGATATCTTCCCTGACGCCGTGAAGATAGGCATGGTGTCTTCGATCGGCGTCATCCGGGTCCTCGCGGCCAAACTGCGGGAATACCGCGCCCCGCATATCGTGCTGGATCCGGTCATGGGGGCGACGAGCGGGGGACGGCTCATCCGCACGGAAGCCACGGCGGTCTTGGTGAGCGAGCTTTTTCCTTTGGCGGAAGTTATCACGCCCAATATGGCCGAAGCCGAAGAATTGAGCGGTCTGAGAGTGAGCAGCCGCCCGGAGATGTTTGCGGCGGCCGCGCGTCTGGCCGATGATTTCGCCGGTCATATCCTGCTCAAAGGCGGACATTTGCCGGACGGGGCGGACGATCTCCTTTACCGCCGCGAAAAAGCGCATTGGCTGAAAGGGGAACATGTGCCCAATTCCAATTCTCACGGCACGGGCTGCACGCTTTCCGCCGCCCTCGCCTGCCGGCTGGCGGCCGGCGCCGGCATGCGCGCGGGAGCGGAGCAGGCTAAAGCTTATGTGACCGGGGCTCTGCGCGCCGGTCTCGACCTGGGCCGCGGCCGCGGGCCGCTGGATCATATGTACGCCCTGCCGGCCGCGACGGCGCCGGCATGAACGAGGAAGGCGGCGGCAAAAGCCGGATGGTGCGGGATATTTTCGGTGAGATCGCCGAAAAATATGATTTCATGAACAGCGTCATGAGTTTGGGGCTGGATCGGCATTGGCGGCGGCAGGCCGTGCGGACGGCCCGGATCCGCACCGGACACCGGGTGGCGGATATTTGCTGCGGCACGGGGCGGCTGACTTTGGCGGCCCGCGCGGCGGCCGGCCGGGAAGGCGAAGTGGTGGGGCTGGATTTTTCCCCGGCCATGCTCTGCGTCGCCGCCGGGAACGTTGAGGCCGAGTGCAGACGAACAGGGAGCCATGTGGGCAGCATCAGCTTCGTGCAGGGGGACGCCGCGGAACTGCCTTTTGCCACGGCCAGTTTTGACGCGGTACTCATCGGCTGGGGTTTGCGCAATATAACGGACAGGGAGGGCGCCGTCCGGGAAATGCGGCGGATCGTCAAACCGGGCGGGCGGGTCGTGTCTCTGGATATGGGGCAGCCGCGCTTTCCGGGGATGAGCGCCGTATACTGGCCGGTTTTCGCCCGGCTGATCCCGTTTCTCGGCAGCCGGTGCGCGGGAGGCAAAGCGCGGGAATACGCGTACCTTTATGAGTCGGCGCGGTGTTTCCCTCCGCAGGAAGAACTGGCGGACATGTTCCGCCGCTGCGGGCTGACGGCGACCGGGGCGCTGGACCTGGCCGGCGGCGCCGTGGCTTTGGTATACGGCGAAAAGTCGCCGCTTTATCCGGGGGAATAGCGCCGGGCAGCGCATCCGCGATGAAATGAGGTGAGGAAAAATGGCGGGCGGCAGCAGAACAGTGGCGGCGGCGGCTCTGAAAATGGCGATGACCGACAGCCGGGAAGCGGAAACTTTGCTGAAAAACGAGTATGCCGCGAATGGTGTTCGCGCCGTGGCGGTGGATTATGGCGGCGATTATCTCAGTTCCATCAAAAAATTGGTGGAAAGAGCGATCGTCGCCGCTAAACGCGAAGGGGTCATTCAGGCGACGCACGGCGACGAGGGCTCCGTGGCGGGGGCGATGAGGGAAGCTTTGAGTCAGATCATGCCCAAGGCCTTCGGACTGAATGTCGGCGGTAAGATAAGCGTGGCCCGTCAGGGCGAGCATTTGAGCGTCGCGGTTTTTTTCGGGGTCGGGCTTTTGCATCTCGACGAAATCGCCGTCGGCCTTGGGCATCGGGTGATATCAGACCGCTGACGGCGGAAGATCTTGCGCAAGAAAGGGGAAAAGCTTATGCCGCTTCAGGTGGCCGTGGACGGGCCGGCCGGTTCGGGCAAGAGTACAGCCGCCCGGCGGCTGGCGCGGGAATTGGGGCTGGTGTATCTGGATACCGGCGCTTTTTACCGCAGCGTGGCGCTGTTAGTTCTGCGGCGGGGGGTCGACCCGGAGGACGAACCGTCTGTCACGGATATCAGCGCCGGGGCGCGCGTCTCTTTTCAGCCGGGGACGGGCGGCGGGCCGGATCGGGTTTTTTGCGGCGGCGAAGATGTGACGGAGGCTATTCGCCGGCCGGAAATCAGCCGCGTTGTTTCGGCTGTGGCCGCCCACGCCGCGGTGCGGGAAAATCTGACGCGGCAAATGCGTCTGCTGGCCGCCGCTCAGTCCGTGATCATGGATGGGCGCGACGTCGGTACGCATGTGCTGCCGGCCGCGGCGGTGAAGATATTTCTCACCGCCGCGGCGCGGGAACGGGCGCGGCGGCGCGCGCGCGAACTGGAAGCGGCCGGGCAGGCGGATGGTTTGACGGAAGAAGACGTGCTGGCGGAAATTGAAGCGCGGGACCGCGGCGACAGCAGCCGCGCCGCGGCGCCGCTGCGGCAGGCGGAGGACGCTTTCCTGATCGACGCCACGTTCCTCAGCCCGGATGAAGTGACGGCTCTGATCAAAGAGAAGGTGCTGGCATGGAAACAGGTGCGGGAAGGCGGGGAGGAAACGGAGAATTGAATTTTTTTTACCGGGTGGTCAGGTTCGTCTGCCGGATCATTCTTCTGCTGCGGGGGATGAAATTCAGCGGCCGGGAAAAAGTGCCCGTGACGGGCGGCATGATCATAGTCGCCAATCATATGAGCGGTTGGGACGTTGTGGCCGTGGCCTGCGCCCTGAAACGGCAGGTGTACTTCATGGCAAAAGAGGAATTTTTTACCAGGCCGATCATCAAAACCGTCTTCAAATGGCTGCGCGCTTTTCCCGTCAAACGCGGCGCTCCGGATATGAAAGCCATCAAAAGAGCGCTGGAACTTTTGCGGGCCGGCGAGGTGGTGGGGATCTTTCCCGAAGGGCACCGCGGCAAAGCCGATGAGGAACAGGAACCGATGAGCGGCATGATTTTTCTGATGGAAAAAGCCGGCGTGCCGCTTGTGCCGGCGCGGGTGTACGGCACGGATAAATTCATGGACCCGCGGAGCAGACCCGGTATCGTCATAGGCGCGCCCATCAGCGCGGAACAGCTGGCGCCGGCGCCGGTAAAAAAAGACAGGCGGGCTTTGCAGGCCAGAGAAGTGATGACGCGCATCCGTGGTTTATAAAGAATTTTTCCTCCCGGAAGGATTTTATTCATCATTGGCGAAAATTAACTAGATGCTTAAAAGGAGGTTCGCCGGTTTGCCTATAGTGCGGGCTGATAAAGCGGGCTTTTGTTTTGGCGTCAAGCGAGCGATTGATTTGGCTCTCCAGGCCGCGGCGACCGGAGGGGCGGCGACATGGGGCCCGCTCATCCATAACCGGCAGGTGGTGGATGCGCTGGCTGCCAAAGGGGTCCGGGCGACGGAATCTTTCGCGGAATGGGCGGACGGGCGCCGGTTGGTGATTCGTTCCCACGGCGTGGAGCCGTCGGTGTATCAGGAATGCGTCAGGCGCGGGATCACGGTTATCGACGCGACTTGCCCTTATGTGCGCCGGGCTCAGAACATCGCGAAACAGGCCGCTGCGGCCGGCCACACAGTGATAGTGGCCGGCGACCGTTTTCATCCTGAAGTGCGGGGGATTTTGGGTTGGGCCGGCCGGGGCGCCGTCGTGGTCCCGACTTTGGCGGAAGCGGCGGTCCTGCCGCGTTATTCGTCTGTGGCCCTGCTGGCGCAAACCACTTTGCGCCGGGATCGCTTTTTGGCTCTGGTGGAAGAACTCCGGTCACACGCCGGCGAACTTATCGTTTACGACACCATTTGCGGCGCGACAGCGGAGCGGCAGGCAGCGGCGGCTGCGGTGGCCCGTTCAGTCGAAGTGATGATCGTGGTGGGGGGGAAAGAGAGTTCAAACACAAGAGAACTGGCGTCAATATGCGAAGCGTATACGCCGACCTATCTGATAGAAACGCCACGGGAACTAAAACCAGACTGGCTGCGCGGCGCGCGGCAGGCGGGAGTGACAGCAGGAGCGTCCACACCGGACTGGTTAATTGAGGAGGTCTGCAGGAACATGACTGAGTTCATCGACGACATGGATTTGAAACAGGAAATCAGGGAGAACGACGCGGAAACACCGGCGGAAGACCAAGTGGCGCCGACGGCCGAAGCGGACGCAGCCATTACCGGAACAGTTGAACCGGAAGCGGCCGGATCCGAAACGACCGAGTCGGAGATAGCCGAGACGGAAACGGCTGAGCCCGAAGCGACCGAGTCGGAGATAGCCGAGACGGAAACAGCCGAACCGGAAGCGGCTGAACCGGAAGCGACCGAGTCGGAGATAACCGAGCCGGAAGCGGCTGAACCCGAAACGACCGAGCCGGACGCGGCTGAATCGGAGACGGCTGAATCGGAAACAGCAGGCGCGACGGAAGGCGACCAGGCTTCCATGATGGACGAAACCGGGCTGGTTCAGCTTTATCGCGGCGCTATCGTGGAAGGCACGGTGGTCAAGGTCACGCATGACGAGGTGTATTTGGACATCGCCTGGAAATCCGAGGGCGTTATTTCGCTGGCGAGCATCGGGCCGGCCGGCAGTGAGCCGCCGCAGATAGGCGACAAGATCAAAGCCGAGGTAACGCGGGTGGAAAATCAGGAGGGATATCCGGAATTATCCCGCCGCCGTCTGAGGGAAATCGAAGCGAAAGACAAGCTGATTAAACTGTTCGAAGCAAAAGAAGAAGTGTCGGCCAAGGTGATTGACGCCGTGAAAGGCGGGCTTCTGGTTGATCTGGGGATGCGGGGCTTTATTCCGGCTTCGCATGTGCAGCTCGGCTATGTGGACGATCTGAGCAAATATGTCGGAGAAACCCTCCGCTTGCGCATTATTGAGTTTGATGAAAACAAAAAACGTCTGGTTTTATCTCAGAAAGTCATTTTGGCCGAAGAGGCGGAAGAAGTAAAGAAAAGAGTTCTGGAAACTTTGACGGAAGGCGATGTCCTGAAAGGCGTGGTGCGCCGTCTGACGAGTTTCGGCGCTTTTGTCGACGTCGGCGGCGTGGACGGTTTGCTGCATATATCCGATATGTCGTTTTCCCGGACGAATCACCCCTCGGAAATCGTCAAGATCGGGGAAGAGATCGACGTTAAAGTTCTGCGGGTGGATAAGAACAACGGCCGCATCTCACTCGGCATGAAACAGCTTAAAGGCAGCCCGTGGCTGCAGGTAGGGGAGAAGTATCCTGTCAATTCTGTCGTTACGGGCAAAGTGGTGCGCATTGCCGGTTTTGGCGCTTTTATCCAGCTGGAGGACGGGATCGACGCCCTCGTTCATATTTCGCAGATCGCGCATTATCGGGTGGGCAGAGTGGACGAAGTGCTGAAGGTCGGCGACATGATCACGGCCAAAGTCATCGAGTGCCGCCCGGGCGATAAACGCATCAGCATCAGCATCAAAGAATTGCTGTCCAAAGAAACTTGGCAGCTGCCGGCCGAAGACGACGAGGCCGCGATTGCGGCGGAGACCGGAGCGGAAATAGAAGTAGGAACAGGAACGGAAGCAGAAGCAGGAACGGAAGCAGAAGTAGGCGAAACCGGCGAACGATCCGCGGAGCCAGTCAGTCCCGCCGCGGCGGAGACGGAAGAACCGGAGGAACCGGCGGAAGCGCCTGACGCGGAGGGCGCGGAGTTACCGGCGGAAAACGAAGAAACAGACGATTGAATTGCTGATTATCCGCGCTATTAACGCTGATGGAAAAAAATAAAAGGAAAATGCCGGATTCGGTTATTATAATCATGACGCTGATGATTCTCGCCATCGGGATTACGATGATTATGACGTCGAGTTCGGCATTTGCTATCAACAATACAGGCAACCCCTATTATTTTTTGATCCGGCAGGCGCGCCTGGCCCTTGTCGGCGCCGCGGCGGCCACGCTTGCTTTGCTGATGCCGTATAAATGGTTTCGGGTGCTGGCTGTTCCCGGAGTTATCGCGGCGGGGGCCGCGCTTGTTTTGTTGTTCACGCATTTCGCGGTTTTCCGCAACGGCGCCACCCGCTGGATTGACCTCGGGATCCAGTTCCAGCCTTCGGAGACGGCCAAAGTGGCGCTAGCTATTTTTTGGGCCTGGTGGCTGGCCAGAAGGCCTGTGCGGAGGGCGACCCAGACAGTCATTCCTTTAGCCGTCACGGCGGTTTTTCTGGGGATCATCGTCAAAGAACCGGATCTGGGAACGGCGTTTATCATTGCGGCCGCCTGTTATCTCCTGCTGCTGCAGTCGGAACTCTCCGCGTGGTGGTTTGCGGCGGCGGCGCCGGCCGGGGCCGCCGCGCTGGTTTGGATCATCCGGCGTAATCCCTATCAGGAGCGCCGGATAGCCGGCTGGCTCGATCCGTGGGAAGATCCGACCGGGGACGGGCTGCAATATGTGCAGACGCAATTAGCTTTTGCGCGCGGCGAACTGTTCGGGGTCGGCGTCGGAGCCAGCGAGCAGAAATACCGGCTGCCGGAAAGCTATACCGACTCCATTTTCGCTATTGTCGGCGAAGAACTGGGATTTTTCCTGACGCTCATGTTAGTCGTCTTTTTTGTCGTATTGATTTTTCGCTGTTTTTATGTCGCCAATAAATGCCGGGATGATTTCGGCCGTTTTCTGGCTTTTGGCCTCACGGCCATGCTGGCCTTGCAGGTATGCGTGAATATGGCGGTCATGACGGGACTTATGCCGATCACGGGAGTGACTTTGCCTCTTGTCTCATATGGCGGCACTTCGCTGATCATAACGATGTTCAGCATCGGGGTGATTCTCAGCGTTTCGCGCGGTTGACGGCTGACTGCGGAGGGAAAAAATGACAAAAAAGGGACTTATTGTCTCGGCGGTGGCGGCGGGCGGTATAGGCGCGGAATTGGAAGTGGCGCCGGGCGATATCATTCTGCAGGTGGACGAGCAGGAAATAGAAGATATCCTCGACTTACAGCGCTTTACCGCCGGTGATTTTTTCGCTCTTTATGTGCGGAAACCGAGCGGCGAGATCTGGGAATTGGAAGTTGAGCGCGAAAACGGGGAAGAACTGGGTATTGAGGTAGCGGCGGTCTGCGCCCGCGGCGTAAAACGCTGCCGCAATCGCTGTCTTTTTTGTTTTGTGGATCAGCTGCCGCCCGGCCTGAGAAAAAGTCTCTACCTCAAGGATGATGATTACCGCCTCTCCGTCACCCAGGGCAGTTATATCACCTTATCCAATCTGACGGAAACGGAGATGGGGCGGATAATCACCGAACAGATCGGGCCGCTGTATATCTCCGTTCACGCCTGGGATCCCCAGGTGCGGCAATTCATGATGGGACACCCGCGCACAGGCCGCCTGCGCGGACAGATCGGCGCTTTAAGCCGCGCCGGCATTCCCCTGCATACCCAGATAGTCCTCGTGCCGGGCATAAATGACGGCGCCGTTCTGTCCGCGACGGTGCGCGCCCTGGCCGGATTCCCCGCCATGCGGTCAATCGGCGTCGTGCCGGTGGGCCTGACCGCCCACCGCGCCGGATTGCCCGCACTCAGGCCGGTGCGGCCTGAGGAGGCGCGCGCCGTCCTCGCGGCGGGGCGGAAATGGCAAGCCGAATTTTTGCCCCGCCGCGGCAGGCGGCTCGTTTATTTTGCCGATGAGTTCTATCTGCTGGCCGGGGAAGATATCCCCGCCGGCGAGGAGTATGATGATTTTCCCCAGCTGGAAAACGGGATCGGCCTGATCGCCCGCTGGCGGGAAAATCTGGCCGCGACGCTTCCGGAACTGAAGCGCCGTCTCACCGCCTGGGCCGGCCGGGCCGCCGCCGGGGAACGTCTGCATCTGGTGACCGGGACGGCGGCCGCGCCTGTGCTGGCCGCCGCCGCCGCGCGTCTGGCGGCGGAAACTCCCGCCGCCGCGCGCCTGCGTGTGCGGCCTGTGGTCAACCGTTTTTTGGGGGAGACGATCAGCGTGGCCGGACTTCTGACCGCGGCGGATATCGCGGCGGAATTGGGCGATTTGGGCGGGGATACTTTTGTTTTGCCGGATGTGGCGCTGCGCCGTGACGGCTTGTTTTTAGACGGGCGCGATATCCCCTGGCTGGAGGCGCGCGCGGGAGGGCGGGCGAAAGTGCTGCCCGCTCTGCTTGACTTGACTTGACCGGAAAGGAGATTCAGTGACAGACGCGACGGAGACAAACGATCAGGAACATGAAGAAAAAGCTTATTTGGCCAGAGTTCTCGCCGAGGCGGAGCGTCAGCGCGCGGAAGCGCTGAAGAACCGGGCGGAAAACGAGGCGGCCGTATTGGCGCTCAAACGTGAATTCCGGGAGGAAACCTCTCACGCTGTTTACGGTCTCTACGCCGCTCCTAATTTCCATGATTTGGTTAATCTCAGCCAGGCTGCCCAGCCGGTCATGGAAAAAATCAACGCTTTTGAATCAGAAGAACATAAAGCCCGGCAATTGGAAAAGACTATCGACGCTCCGTATTTCGCCCGCATTGATTTTTCTTTCGCGGAGACGCCGGGCGATTTGGAAAAAATATACATCGGACGGTCTTCTTTGCGAGCTGGGCGGGGATTCGATATTTTGGTCCATGACTGGCGCTCGCCGGTGGGCGGGGTGTATTATCGCTTTGGCGTCGGCCCGGCCTATTATGAGACGCCGGGCGGGCGCGTCAGCGGAACGGTCGCCCTTAAACGCCAGTATGAAATCAGGGGCGGCGAGCTGAAATATTTTTTTGACGCGGACGTGCAGGTATATGACGATTATTTTCGCCGCCTGTTATCCCGCCGCGCCACGCCGCAAATGCGCGCGATCATTGAAACCATACAGCGGGGTCAGGACGCGGCCATTCGGGACGGCGAGCATGAACTGCTGATGGTGCAGGGCGCGGCCGGCAGCGGCAAAACCTCCGTCGCCCTGCATCGCGTGGCCTGGCTCCTGTACCGGGACGCGGCCGCCGGCCTGACGGCCCGCCATATTCTCATCCTCGCTCCCAGCGCCGTGTTTGAGGAATATGTGGCGCGGGTGCTGCCGGAACTGGGAGAGATGAATGTTTTTACCGCTGTTTTCGAGGAATTGCTGACGGAAATTTTGCGTGAGGCGCTGCCCGGCGTCTCGGTGCGCAGCCGTTATCTTTCGCTGGAAGAATCGATGTCCGCGGACGAGCCGGCCTCCGGCGCCCGGCGAAGCCTGGCGCTGAAAAATTCGCCGCGCTGGACGGAAACGCTGAAAGAATTTCTGCGCCGCCAGCCGCCGGAAGAAAGCGCTGACATATACCGCGGGCCGGAATATGACTCGGACAGCCCCCTGAACGACCCCGACCGGCCGCCGCCCCCGCGCTTTAAAGACAAGCCGGGAAAACACGATCCCCGCCCGAAGCAGGCTTTGGCTCTTTATCGGGCGCTGGCGGCGGACAGGGAATACTGGCGGCCCGGCGGCGCCGAGTGGGAAGAAGCGCGCCGTTTCACGGCGGAAACTCTCGGGGATATTTCCCGTGAGGGTTTGCGCTATGAGGACGCGCTGACCCTTGCCTATCTCCATGCCCGGACGGCGGGCTGCGCGGCTTTTTACCATATCCGCCAGGTCGTGATCGACGAGGCGCAGGATTATGGGGATCTCCATTTTGAACTGCTGCGCCTGCTGTTTCCGGCGGCCCGTTTTACGGTGCTGGGGGACACGGATCAGTCTTTGGAACGAAAGACGGACGCCGGCGTTTATGATCTGATCGCCGCGGCGCTGAAACGGCGGAGTTCCGCGCTGGTGCGGCTGTAACAGAGTTTTCGTTCCACCGCAGAGATAATCGCCTTCAGCGAGCGGTTCCGCGAGGCGGACGCTCCCATCCGTCATGTGGGCCGGCACGGCAGTCCGCCGGTCGTCCGCGCCGCTCCCGATATCGACGCTCTGACCGCTTTGGCGGCGCGAGAGGTCGAATCGAACCGGGAAAAAGGATGCCAAACCATCGCCTTGCTGTGCAAAACCGGCGGGGAAGCGGCCCGGTGGCAGCGGCGGCTGCAGGCGGCGGCGCCGGCTGTTCGGCTGATTGCGGGAGGTGAAAGCGCCGCGGCGGAGCGGAGCTTGGAGGGGACGACCGTCATGCCGATCTATCTGGCCAAGGGCCTGGAGTTTGACGCCGTGGTGGTTTTATCGGCGGATCGCCGGACTTTTCACACCCCCGACGACAAAAGACTGCTCTATATCGCCTGCACGCGCGCCCTGCACCACCTGACTTTGCTCTATACCGGCGAAAAGGCGGAGTGGATCTGACGCCGGCAAAAATTCAGCCGCGCACTGGTAAAACGACCGTCTATACTATATAATAATAATTAAATATCGGACAGAAAGGAGGAGATGGCGACGTACAGACAAAAACCGCTTTCCTACGGCTGGATCGTTCTGCTGATCATAGTTTGCCCTCCCGTGGGCATCGCGCTGCTGATTTACCGTATTTGCAAAAATAAAAATATTTACTATGAAGACGGCTCTTCCTTGACCAAACTGGGCGTGGCGCTGATGATCGGCGCTTTGTTGGCGCTGCAGATCAAACAGGCCGCTTTCATCACCTTTGCCTTGGGAATTGTTGGCCTGCTCGTCGGGGCCTTCTGTTTGCTGGCCGGGATGGACGCGCGGCGCAAGTCGAAACGCTTTCACCGTTACGCCCTTGTGGTGGAAAACACGGGCAGCGCCCGGATCGAAGACATCGCCGCCGCTATGGGTGTCAGCTACACGGAAGCGGAGGCTGATCTGACCAAAATGGTAGAAAAAGGCTATTTCATGAAGGCCTATATAGATCAGAAGACGAAAGAGTTTATCGTCGTCGAAATGCCGGCGGACAGCCGTTCCGGCGGCAAAAACAAAGGAGCGGCGCGGCAGAAGCGCGTGGTCTGCGAAAGCTGCGGCGCGGCAACCACGGTGATAGCCGGGCGGCCGGCCGTGTGTTCCTATTGCGATTCGCCGCTTGATATCGATATGGGGTGAGACGGCGGATAAATCTGTCTTTGTCTGTATAATATAAACGCCTTTAACTGCAAAAAAAGGGGGGGAACGCTCTGATGGGGATGACCATCAGTGAAAAGATCCTGGCGGCTCACGCCGGCCTGGACCGGGTGGAACCGGGGGAAATAATCAGCGCCGGATTAGATCTGGTCATGGGTAATGACGTGACGGGTCCGGTCGCCATACAGGAATTCGCGAAACTGGAAATCGAGCGGGTCTTTGATCCGGAAAAAGTAGTCCTCGTGCCTGACCATTTCACGCCGAACAAGGATATCGCCTCGGCGGAACTGAGCAAGCAGCTGCGGGATTTTGCCCTGGCCCAGGGCGTCACGCATTACTGGGAATCAGGCCGCGTGGGGATAGAACATTGCCTGCTGCCGGAGCAGGGCGTCGTGCTGCCGGGCGACCTGATGATCGGCGCGGATTCGCATACCTGCACTTATGGCGCGCTGGGCGCTTTTGCCGCCGGGGTCGGCTCCACGGATATGGCGGCGGGCATGGCGACCGGCGAGGCCTGGTTCCGGGTGCCGGAATCACGGAAGTTCGTTTTTCACGGCGCGGAGCGTCAGCCCTGGGTGGGCGGCAAAGATTTTATTCTTTATCTCATCGGCCTGATCGGTGTGGACGGGGCCCGCTATCAGATGATGGAACTCACGGGCGAGGGCATCGGGGCGCTGTCGATGGACGGGCGGCTGACTATGTGCAACATGGCGGTGGAAGCGGGCGCCAAGGCCGGCATCATCGAGCCGGACGAGACGACGCTGCGGTATGTGCGGCCCAGGGCCAAACGGGAATACAAGGTTTACCGCAGCGACGCGGACGCCCATTATTTGGAAATATATGACATAAACACGAAGGACATACCGCTTCTGGTAGCCTGCCCCAATTCGCCGGAGAACGTAAAGCCGGTGACGGAAGCGGCCGGGGTCAAGCTGGATCAGGTGGTCATCGGCTCCTGTACCAACGGGCGGCTGGAAGATATGGAAGCGGCGGCTTCCGTGCTGCGCGGCCGGAAAATCCATCCTTTGGTTCGCTGTATAGTTTTGCCCGGCACCCAGACGATATATCTGGAATCGCTGCGCCGCGGCTGGATCGAGGATATGATTTTGGCGGGCGCGGCTGTCAGCACTCCGACTTGCGGGCCTTGTCTGGGCGGACATATGGGTATTCTGGCCAAAGGCGAGCGGGCGCTTTCCACGACTAACCGCAATTTTACCGGCCGGATGGGGCATCCGGGATCGGAAGTTTATCTCTCGGGCCCGGCGGTAGCCGCGGCTTCGGCGGTGAAGGGCGAGATAACGCACCCGCAGGAGGTGGTAAATAATGGGTAAAGCCTGGAAATTCGGGGACAATATCGACACGGACGCCATCATTCCCGCCCGCTACATGAATAAAACCGAAGCGGCTCATTTGGCCGCCCATTGCATGGAGGACGCCGATCCGGGATTTGCCGCGCGGGTACGGCAGGGGGATATTATCGTCGGGGGCCGGAATTTTGGCTGCGGCTCTTCGCGGGAACACGCGCCCATCGCCATTCAGGCGGCTGGATTGTCCGCCGTGATCGCCGAATCCTATGCCCGGATATTTTTCCGGAACGCGCTGAATATCGGTTTGCCGATTTACGAATGCGCGGAAGCCGTACGCGGGATAGAGACGGGGGACGATGTTGAAGTAGAATTTTCCAGTGGATTGATCCGCAATATAACAAAGGGGGCGGAATATCAGGCCCGGCCGCTGCCGCCTTTCATGCGGGAGATCATCGCCGCCGGCGGTCTGATCGCCCAGATCCGCGCCCGCAATGTTCGAAAGGAGAATGCCGATGCCTGAAATTGCCGTTTTGCCCGGAGACGGGATCGGACAGGAAATAGTGCCGGAAGCCGTGGCGGTGGCCCAGGCTGTGACCCGGGACCGTGATTTCATCTGGCGGGAATACCTGATCGGCGGCGCGGCCATTGACGCCACGGGCGGCGCTTTGCCGCCGGAAACGCTCGCGGCTTGTCAGGCGGCCGACGCCGTGCTGATGGGCGCGATCGGCGGGCCGAAATGGGACGCGCTGCCGGCGCCCCAAAGGCCGGAGCTGGGGGCTCTACTGCCTTTGCGCAAACAGCTGGCTCTTTACGCCAACATCCGTCCCGTCCGCATGACGCCGGCTCTGATCGGCGCTTCGACCCTGAAGCCGGAAGTGGTGCGCGGTGTGGATCTGGTGGTCATACGCGAATTGACCGGCGGGCTTTATTTCGGGGAAAAAGGCCGGCGCTCCGCGCCGCGGGCCGCTTACGACACGCTGGTCTACACGGAGGAGGAGATCCGCCGCATCGTCCGGCTCGCGTTCCAATGGGCGCGGGCGCGGCGGTGGAAACTCTGTTCGGTCGATAAGGCCAATGTGCTGGAGTCGTCGCGTTTTTGGCGAGAAATAGCGGTGGACACGGCGCGGGAGTTTCCGGACGTGGAATTGACGCATATGTATGTGGATAACGCGGCTATGCAGTTGGTGCGCCGGCCGGAGCAATTCGACGTCGTCGTGACGGAAAACATGTTTGGCGATATCCTGACCGATCTCGCCTCCATGTTGAGCGGCTCGATCGGAATGCTGGCCACGGCGAGCATGAACGGCCCCAAGGGGCTGTACGAACCGGCGCACGGTAGCGCTCCGGACATCGCCGGGCAGGACGCGGCCAATCCTCTGGCGGCTATTCTCTCCGCGGCCATGATGCTGAAATATTCTTTCGCCCTGACGGAAGAAAGCGAGCGGATCGAGAAAGCGGTGGCGGCCGTGCTGGACTCCGGCTGGCGGACGGCGGATCTGGCCGAACCCGGCGCTCGGATCATCGGCACGCGGGAAATGGGAGCGAAAGTGAGGGAAGCGCTGTGAAACTGGGTTTTCTTGGCGGCGGCAATCTGGCGGCTTCCATGATGCGGGGCCTGCGGGCCCAAAACGCCTCTTGCGATATGCTCGTCCATGACGTCGATCCGGAACGCCAGGAGATTCTCCGCGCCGCTTACGCGGCCCGGCCGGCCGCCGCGGCTGCTTTGACGGCGGAGGCCGAGGTGATTTTGCTGCTCGTCAAGCCGAATCAAGTTTCCGGTCTGCTGACCTCGCTCCAAGGCCACGACCTGAGCGGCAAACTCCTGATATCCACGGCAGCCGGCATACCCCTCCGCTTTTATTCCGCGCGGCTGCCGGGCGCGGCGCGGGTGCGCGCCCTGCCCAATACATCCAGCGCCGCGCTGCGCGCCGTCACCGGCCTCGCGGCCGGCGGCGGCGTGTCTCCCGCCCAGCGGGAGACGGCAGCCGCGATATTTTCCGCTTTAGGCAAAGTCCTCTGGATAGAGGAAAGCGCCATGAACGCTCTGACCGCTTTGAGCGGCAGCGGCCCGGCCTATTTTTATCTGCTGACGGAACTGATGGCTGAGGCGGGGGCCGCTTTGGGGCTGGCGCCGGCGACGGCGCAGTTTCTGGCGCGGGAAACGATGATCGGCGCCGGTCGCATGCTCGAATCCGGAGCGGAAAACCCGGCCGTCCTGCGGGAACGCGTCACTTCACCCGGCGGCACGACTTTCGCCGCGCTCCGGAGTTTGGAAGCCGACGACCTGAGAGCCGCCGTCCGCCGCGCTTTGGCGGCCGCCGCCGCCAGAGCGGCGGAAATGGAACTGGAATTTGGGGCGTAAGTCATGCTGACGGAAAAATCACTGAAGCGCATAGTGCTAAAAGTAGGCAGCAACACATTGAGCGCCGGACAGGGCGATTTGAACGGCGCCGTTCTGGATCGGCTGGCCTATGTCGCTTCCGCTTGGCGGCGGCGCGGCGCGGATACGGTGCTCGTGACCTCGGGCGCCGTGACGGCCGGGATGCGCCGGCTCCACATGGACAAACGCCCGCGCGACATCGCGGGGCGGCAGGCGGCGGCGGCGGTCGGTCAGGGTATTTTGCTTGAAAAATACAGCTATTTTTTTGAAAAATACGGACTGGTCTGCGCCCAGATCCTGCTTTCCCGCGCGGATCTCGTCGACGTTTCCCATTACGACGCGGCTCGCAAGACTTTTGCCCGCCTGCTCGCGCTCGGGGTCGTGCCGATAGTCAACGAAAACGACACTGTGGCCTATGAGGAATTGTGTTTCGGCGATAATGACCGGTTATCGGCTCAGGTCGCCGGGCTTGTTTCCGCGGATCTGCTCGTGCTGCTCACGGACGTGGACGGTCTGTATACGGGCAACCCGCGCCGGGACAGCGCCGCGAGCCTTATTCCCCGCGTGGAGGATATCGCGGCGGTCAGAGCCTATGCAGACGGAGCGGGCACAGCGGCCGGAACGGGCGGTATGCGCACCAAACTGCAAGCGGCGGAAATAGCGGCGCGCTGCGGCATCGGCACGCTGCTTCTGAACGGGGAGCGGGCGGAGGAATTGGCCGCCCTGCCCGCGGGACAGATCCCGGTCGGCACTTATTTTGTCCCGGCCGCGCACAGTCTGAAAGGGAAAAAACGCTGGATAGCTTACGGCGCTCTTTCTCTCGGCGGCATCACCGTGGACGCCGGAGCGGCGGCCGCTTTACGCGACGGCGGCAAAAGCCTGCTCGCTTCCGGAGTCACGGGAGTGGAAGGGGAGTGGGAACGGCGCGATCCGGTGCGGATACTCGGTCCCGGCGGCGAGGAAGTGGCGCGCGGCATAGCGGAATTAAGCAGCGACGAGGTTTTGGCGGTACGGGGACGCCGTTCCAGTGAGGCGAGCGCGCGTGTGCCTGATTGGCGCGGCGATGAAATAGTCCATCGGGATAATATGGTCATACATTGAGGAATGGTGGTATGGGCGGCATGCGACAGGAAGGCTTTACGGCGCATTGGGAATCGTTTGATTCCGGTCTGGAACAGGCGCTTTGCTGGCGGGGGAGGGATTACGCCTCTCTGTTGCCGCAGCCGCTGGCGGGCAAAGACCGGGATGTCTGCCCGGCTTTTGTCTTCGCGCTGGCCGGCGGCTGCGGCTTTAAAGGGCGGGATGTAGTGGAATTGGCCCTGGCTTTGGAATACACCTACCTGAGTTTTCGCGTTCACCGATCCATTCGGGATATGGAGCTGGCTGAGCAGGCGCGGCAATACGGCGTCCTGTTCGGCGATTTTTTCGCGGCGCAGGTGCTGGCCTCCTTGAGCGGAGATTTGCTTTATCCGCATACCGCTAAATTCACGGAGACGATGCGAACGATGAACGAGGGGGCGCTGCTGCGCGGACGTCTGCGGGAAAACGCGGACGCGGCGGCATGGCGGGAAGTGCTGCGGCGGGAAAAGGCGGCTTTGCTCCTGCCGGTGCGCGTATTTGCGGAATGGACCTCGCTCGCGCGGGAAGAGACGCAGCTGTTGGAGCGGCTGGCGGTTGAACTCGGCGTGCTGTGGGGCGCCGGAGAGGAAGGCCGGGGGGATCTTTTTTTACCCGGCGGCCTGACCGCGGCGGAAAACCTGATCTCCGAGACGCGGCCCGCCTGGCGTGACGGTTTGCGCGGTTTTTTTCTTGATTTGACATCGGAAGTTGGCGCTGGTGTTTAATTTGTGTTACAATATGGGAGGCGCGAAGTGAAACGGAAGGCGCAGCAAAGCGCGGAAATGCCGTTATGGGATCACTTAAAAGCTTTGCGCAAGGCGCTCTTAGTTTCCGCTTACGCCGTCGCGGCCGGCACTGTCGGCGGCTGGGCGCTGAGCGGCCATGTTTTCAGGATATTGGCGGCGCCGGTGGAATCGGTCGGCGTTCCCCTCATCTCCATCGGCGTCATGGAACAGCTGATGGTCAAGCTGAAACTCTCGCTGATCGCCGGCGTGATCATCGCGGCGCCCGTGGTCATCTGGCAGCTTTGGAGCTTTATCCTGCCGGCTTTGACCAAGTCGGAAAAAAAAATGGTTTATCTGGTCGCTGTGCCGTCGATCCTCCTTTTTGCCTGCGGCGTGGCTTTTGCCTTTTACGTCGTGCTGCCGCTATGTCTGAAATTTCTGTTTTTTATCGGCAATGACGTAGTGGATACGGTGCAGAGCGCCATCGGGGACTATCTGGGTTTTGTGACCGCTTTTCTGATTACGTTCGGCTGCGTGTTCCAACTGCCGATCGTGCTGCTTGTACTCATCCGGCTGGATATCGTGTCGCCGGCCGCGCTCGGCAAGTATCGCAAATACGCTTTTTTCATCATCGTGGTTGTAGCCGTCATTTTGTCGCCGACGCCGGATTTGGCGACGCAGGCCCTGATGGTAACGCCTATGTATTTGTTGTATGAGATGAGCATTTGGCTGGGTTATCTCGTTATCCGGCGGCGGCGCAAACGGCTGGCGCGGGAAGATAGCGGGTGAAGCCGGCAAAAGGAGTTCGGGTTTATGAGTTTTACGGAAATAGCGCTCATCCTTTTTGTGGCCCTCATCGTCTTCGGGCCGGAAGACCTGCCCGCCATCGCCCGCTCGCTCGGCAAAATGGTTTATCAGGCCCGGCGCGTATGGGATGATTTGACGTCGGAAGTAAAAGACGTATGGGAGACGCCGGCGGAAGTATGGAATGAGAGTGTCAAAGAACCGGTCGGCACCGTGCGCGACGCTGTGACGAAACCGCTGAGCTTACTGAAACCCGGCGCCGGCGCCGCGGCTAGGGCGGCCGAGTCTGCCGCTCCGCCGGGCGGGACGGAGGAGCTGCTGAGTTATGATGATCTGCCTCACCCTTTAGATAAACCCCAGGCGGAAAACCCGCTTTCGTCTTTGCCGGCCGGGATGGTGAACGGTTTGGCGCCTCCGGCGGCGGAAGATGAGGAAAAGCCCTGACGAATCAATTCTAAGGTGGTATTGACAGTGAACCCGCTGAAATTGATCAATAAGGATATCAAGAAACTGGAGCTAAGGCTCAGGGAATTTTTGCGGATACCCGTGCCGGTACTAAGCGAAACGGGTATTTATCTCCTGGAAGCGGGAGGGAAGCGCGTGCGCCCCATATTTGCCCTTTTGGCGGGGAAACTCTTTAATTACGACGAAAACTCTCTTTTTACGGTGGCGATGGCGATTGAGGTCATACATATGGCGTCGCTGGCTCACGACGATATAGTGGATGATTCCGCCCTGCGCCGCGGCCGGCCTACTTTGGCCGCCCGCTGGGGCGACGCGGCGGCGGTGGTCACGGGGGATTATCTGCTGGCGCAGGCGATGCAGCTGATATACGGGGTAAAAAACAAAGAGGTGACGGCTCTTTTGGCCCACACCTCGACGGAAATGTGCCGGGGAGAGATTTGCCAGATTCAGGCGTCACACGATACGCGGCAGAGCGTTTATGATTATTTTTATAAGATCCGGCGCAAGACGGCGCTTTTACTCAGCCTGAGCTGTGAGGCCGGCGCCGTCGTTTCCGGCGCCAGCCGGGAAGAGGCGCGTGTTTTGCGGCAATATGGGCAATGCCTGGGCGTCGCTTTCCAAATAATGGACGACATACTCGATATCGAGGCGACGAAGGAAGAACTCGGCAAGCCGCCGGCCAGTGACGT
>JAISEW010000073.1 GCA_031263945.1 Gracilibacteraceae bacterium
GGATTCCGGCATGAAGCCGGGATGACGGAAGAGGGCATGGATTCCGGCATGAAGCCGGGATGACGGGAGAGGGGGCATGGATTCCGGCATGAAGCCGGAATGACGAGAA
Source organism: Gracilibacteraceae bacterium (assembly GCA_031263945.1). Taxonomy (GTDB): domain Bacteria; phylum Bacillota; class Desulfitobacteriia; order Desulfitobacteriales; family Syntrophobotulaceae; genus JAIRRL01. The sequence goes on from JAISEW010000073.1 coordinate 110, forward strand.
GGGATTGTATCAACCTCGCAGTAAAGAGCGCAGTCTGCGGCAACAGGCGTCATACGCGGCGGTACCGCGATAGTCCTGACTTTTTGCGCCATTATTTTCCAAAACACGGCCGACGCTTCCCGGCTCGCCCTGGCCCCAGATGATTATTTTTTCGCCAAGAAACGCCGCTTCCTCAATGCTGTGCGTCACCAGCAGAAAAGTCAGGCCCTCCGCGCACAAGGCCCGCACGGTCTCCTGCAAGGTCTCCCGCGTCAGGGCGTCTAGGGCGGAAAACGGCTCGTCCATGAGCAAAAGGCGCGGCGAGCTGACGATAGCCCGGGCAATGGCCACCCGCTGTCTTTGCCCACCGGAAAGGCGGCTCGGGTATTTATCCCGCTGCTCCCAGAGGCCGAGTTCCCGCAGCGCGCTCTCCGCCTCCGCTTTGGCCCGCGCCGCCGGCCAGCCTCTGATCAGCAGGGGGAGCGCCGCGTTGGCCATGACGGTTTTCCAGGGAAAAAGGCCGTATTCCTGCAAAATAACGCTGATATCCGCGTGCGGGCCGGAGAGCGGTTCCCCGGCCAGATAAACGGCGCCGGTCAGCGGTTTGAGCAGCCCGGCCGCCAAGTGGAGAAACGTGGTTTTGCCGCAGCCGGAGGGGCCGATGACCGCCCAGCGCTCGCCCCGGGCGACCGTCAAAGAAACGCCGCGCAGCAGCAGATCGTCCGCGCCGCCGCCTTTGGTGGCCGCGCCGTAGCCGAAACTCACGTTTTCCAACCGCAGCATTAGTCCGCTCCGGCAATAAGGGCCGCGGCCAAGGTTGTGTCCACTGTTTCCGCGTATGAGTAAGCCTCGGCTAATAATCCGCGCTCCACAAGCCAGTCCATCACCCGGGTCAGGTCTTCCTCCGCCGGCAGCGCGCCCGGCGTGTAAGAGGGGGTGGGATAAGTCGCACTGAGTTCCGCCGGCACGTTGGCCGTTTCCAGGCAAAAATCCCGGTAAGCGTCCGGGTTTTCGTTGATCAGGCGCATCGCGGCAAAATAAGCGGCCAGCACCCGGCTGACCTCGTCCCGGCGTTCCCTGAGCGCGGTCTCGGTCGCCAGCGTCACGGACTGGGATAAATTCACTCCCAGCGCCGTATCGTCTATCAGCACGGGGCAGCCGGCCCGCACGGCGTAAGCGGCCAGCGGGTCAGGCAAAATGGCCATCTGGATGTCCCGGCCCTCGATCAGGGCCTCCACCCGGAGCATCAGATTCGGCATGCTGACGATTTGCACATCGGATAGATCTGGGGCGAAAAATCCCAGGGCGGCAAATTGGGACAGGAGAAAATCCATCATCGTATTGCTGGATATAGCCACCGTCTTGCCCGCCGCGCCGACGATCCTGCCGTCCGCCCCGCCGGGAGTGGGCGCCGTCAGACCGCTTCCGGGCGCGCCCACGAGCAGGAAACGCCCTTCCGCCGGCGTGGCGCCGAAAGCGACGGCTACGACCTTGGTGTCCGTCCCGCCTTTGCGCATCAGCGCCTGCACGATCAGGTCGTTCATCGCCATATCCAGTTCGCCGGCCTCCATGGCTTTGGCCTGGTCGGCGCTGCTGTTGAACGGCACGAGCTGAGCCGTGACGCCGTGGGCGGCGAATAATCCTTCTTTTTCCGCCACATAAAAAGGCACGGAGTCGTCGATGCGCAAAAGGCCGATTTTGATCACCGCGGCGCTCGGATCAGCCGGGGTCGCCGGAGGCGTTTCCACCCCGGCGGGGGCGCCGCAGGCCGCGAGGAGTAAAGCCAAAAGTGCCGGGATCAGGACCCGCAGGGTATTTGCTGCGGGCCGATGGATTCCGGGACAAGCCCGGAATGACGAGATTAATGATCTCATTCCGCTTCCTCCAAATAATCCGCGCTGACCCAGGCCAGCTGCGGATAGCGCGAAAAGCCAACGTAGGCCCAGCCGTCCCGGCGGGCGTGCACGAGGGCCATATCGTCTTTGCTCAGGCGGCCGCTGACGGCAAAATCCGTTCCCGGCCCCGTCCGCGTGTTGAGAACGCTGTCCACCCCGCGCACCCGCGCCCAGCGCGGCGGTGTCAATTCGGCTGTTTCCGGCCGCACTTCCGGCGACGGCATCGACGGCCCCGGCCACGAGGCGACCGACGCCCCGTATTTGGCGAGATAGGCCAGCGGGTAATCCTCCGCGCCGCTCAGCTGAAAACGCAGGACCAGACGCGACCAGATCACCGGGACCAGCGCGGGATCCGCCCCCGTGACCAGATCGGTCAGCGCCCGCTCGTAGAGGGCCTGATTGACCGAATACGATGAACCGTCCTTTTCCACGATTTCCGGATAGGCCCGCGTGAGTACCCCCAAATTGCCTTCGGGGTTCTCAAGATTCCAATCTTCCTCAAAATGGATCGCATCGGCGAAAGCGGTGAAAACGCCGTCTTCCTCCGTCAGCGCGGTCAGGCGGTAATAACTCGTGCCATAAAAATCCCAGGCGGTGGCGCTGTAAACCCCGTCTTTGAAATCAAAAAACCCGGAAGAATGATCGGTGTAAACGACAGCGGGCAGGAGGGACTGGGCCAAACGTTTGAACTCGGCGGCCGGCATGCCGCCTATCGGAGATCCGTCTTGCTCCATCGACAATTCCAAATAAATATACCGGCTCAGCGCGTCCCACTCCGGCGGGGTCGCCGGGCTGAAAACGGGCATGGCATAGATCTCATAATGGCGAGCGCGAGCGGCATAATAGCGGTAGAACGCTTCCGTGAGCAGTTTAGCGTCCGTCTCGCCCCGGCTCAGGTAAAGAGGCCAGTCGCTTTCGCTCACGGCCGGCGGCGGTGTTTCCACCGGGGGCGGGACGGACGGCGCGGGATCTGTTTCCGCCGCGCCGGGCGGATCAGCCGGGGTCGCCGGAGGCGATTCCACCCCGGCGGGGCCGCCGCAGGCCGCGAGGAGTAAAAACAGCAGCGCCGGGATCAGGATCCGCAGGCCCAGCGCGGTGATGGATTCCGGGACGAGCCCGGAATGACGAACCCCGTATGGTAATTTTTTACAAAACATCCACGTAATCCCCAGCCAGGGCCTTGTTCATGCTGCGGATGGCGCAAAACTTGCCGCACATGGAACAGGTGTCCTCCTCCGCCGGCGCGGCCGCCGCCCGGTAAGCCCGCGCTTTTTCCCCGTCCAGGGCCAGCGCGAACTGCGCCTCCCAGTCCAGCGCCCGCCGCGCTTCAGCCATGCGCCGGTCCGCCTCCCGCGCCCCGGGGACGCCTTTGGCGATATCGCCGGCGTGAGCGGCGATCCTGGCGGCCATGATCCCGTCTTTCATATCCTGCAGATCCGGCAGGGCCAAATGTTCAGCCGGCGTGACATAACAGAGAAAAGCCGCGCCCGCCGCCGCCGCGACCGCGCCGCCGATGGCGGAGGTGATATGGTCATAACCGGGGGCGATATCCGTGACCAGCGGACCGAGGACGTAAAACGGCGCGCCTTGGCAAAGCGTCTGCTGCAGCTTCATATTAGCGGCGATCTGGTCGAGCGGCATATGCCCCGGCCCCTCCACCATGACCTGCACGTCCCGCGCCCAGGCCCTCTCCGTCAGCTCGCCCAGCCGTACCAGTTCCTCGATCTGGCAGCGGTCGGAAGCGTCCTCGATACAGCCGGGCCGGCAGGCGTCGCCCAAACTGACCGTCACGTCATACTCGCGGCAGATATCCAGCAGTTCGTCAAAATA
>JAISEW010000133.1 GCA_031263945.1 Gracilibacteraceae bacterium
TCTCACCGGCCCGAACTCTCTGTGCGCGCATTTGCCGCCGTTATCCCCGCCTCAACGGTTTCCGGATTTGATTTTAGCAGAAAAAAAAACCCTTGTCAATAGGGTAATTATATGGTAAAAATTGTTATTTAGCGTCTGCGCGGAACTCCGGCAGTAAAGTCCGAATGCCCGCGATGATTTCTTCTTCCTCCATCACGCTCCCGCGGGCGCGCAGTTTTTCCACAAACGAACGGAGCGCCTCCGTGTCGATATGATTCGGCCGGCCGACGAAAATCCGCCGATGCCCGGTGGCGGTGGCGCCTTCTTCCTCAGTCAGCAGTTCCTCATGCAATTTTTCCCCGGGTCGGATGCCGGTGTAAACGATCGGGATATCCGCGCGCGGCTCGAAACCGGACAAACGGATAAGTTCCGCGGCCAGATCGACGATCCGCACTGGCCGCCCCATATCCAGCACAAAAATCTCGCCGCCCGCCGCCATCGCCCCCGCCTGGATCACGAGCTGACAGGCTTCGGGTATCGTCATAAAATAACGGGTCATATCCGGGTGCGTGACCGTCACAGGTCCGCCGCGCCGGATCTGGCTTTTGAAAGTCGGGACGACGCTGCCGCGGCTGCCGAGTACGTTGCCGAAGCGCACGGCGGCGAATTTGGTCTCCGAGCGGGCGTTCATATCCTGGATGATCATTTCGCCTATCCGTTTGGAGGCGCCCATGACGCTGGCGGGATGCACGGCTTTATCCGTCGAGATCATGATAAACGCGCGCGCGCCGCTTTCAGAGGCGGCCAGCGCCAGAGAGCGTGTGCCGAGAACGTTGCTGAGCATGGCTTCTTCCGGGTTATGCTCCATCAGGGGCACGTGTTTGTGGGCCGCGGCGTGAAAAACGACTGTTGGAGAGTGTTTGGCAAAAACGCGGCGGACTTTTTGTTCGTCGCGGATATCAAAAATTTCGGCTATGACCGGTAAATCCTGTAATTCCTGTTGAATAGCGAAAATACTGTTTTCACCGTGCCCTCCGAGGATGACGCGGCGGGGACCGAATTGCAAAATCTGACGGCACAGCTCCGAGCCGATCGAGCCGCCCGCGCCTGTGACCAGAATAATCCCCCCGTTCAGATAGCCCGCGACTTCCGCCACATTCAAATCGACCGGCGCCCGTCCCAGCAAATCTTCCACTTCCACTTCGCGGATGGCGCTGACAGTCAGTTTGCCGCTCAGGATATCGTAAACGCCCGGCAAAATCTTCAGCGCCGCCGGCGTTTTTTTACATATATCGGCGATCTCGCGCAATTCCTGGCCGGAAGCCGACGGGATCGCGATGATGATCTCCTCCACTCCCCGCGCGCGCACCAGAGCCGGGATATCCCACCGCGAGCCGAGGACTGGGACGCCCTGCAGCATAAGCCCGCTTTTTTCCGGCGCGTCGTCTACAAAACCGACCGGGTGGCCGTAGCGGTAATCGCCGTTTTTCAATTCGCGCAGCGCCACCAGGCCCGCGTCGCCGGCCCCGATGATCAGGATTTTTTTGCCGGGAGCGTCGGCCGCCGGCCCGCGCGGATAGCGAGCCCGCTGGATAAAGCGCGCCCCGCCCGTAAGCAGCATGACCGACAGCCAGAAAAGAACGCTGACGATATGAGGCAGACGGCGAAAAGCGCCGACCGCCGGGATGGAGCCCGCGACAAAAGAGACGCAGAATAAAATGACCACCACCGCGCCGACCCCGGCCGTCGAGGCGACGGTCACCGACCACAGTTCACCGATGCTGGCATAGCGCCAGATACGGCGGTAAAGACCAAAAAACCGGTAAACCAGCGGGATGATCAGTGTAGCGGCAGCGGCCGCCGCCAGATAAGTCGGGCGGTACTGAGTCAGTTCGCCGGGCCGTTCTTCCAGCCGCAGGTAAAAACTGGCCAGCAGCGCGAAATTGATGAGGAAAATATCCAGTGACACTTGCAGTACGGAACGTTTTAGGCGAGGCACTTTTTTATCGCCGCCTTTAACAAAGATTATCGGATCAAGCTCGGCGCTCTTTTCAAAATATCTTCCGCTTCACTGTTAATGGATACGATGATATCTTTACAGGTCCGGATCTCTTTTACGACGGTGATCCCCTGTCCGGACATCACGAATCCGTTTTGCACGTCGCCGTCCACAAAAGCTTTCCTGTTCGTGCCGGTGGCGAGATCGGACAGTTCCTGCAGGCTCGCCCCGCTGTCCTCTAGCATGTGGAATTTATCGGAAAAAGCGTTTCTGATGCCTCGCGTAGCATTGGTCCTTTTTCTGACGGAGCCGGTTACTACTACATCAGTACTCTGGGAGGCCAGGATCTTGTTCTTGGCGTTGATATGGATCTCACATTCTTCCGAACAGAGAAATACGGTGCCGATTTGAACCCCGTCGGCGCCCATAACCAGCGCGGCGGCTAGACCTCTGCCGTCTGCAAACCCGCCGGCGGCGGCCGCCGGTATTTTTAACCGCGGTATTACTTCCGTCAACCTTGTTTTCATAACTGATCTCCTCAAGCTTTTTTTCAATACCCTCAAACGGCGGAGGATATGTATGCAAGCTCCTTGAATATTATACTTTGAGAACATTGATGTGTCAAGATATGTCAAAATCAGGTAATCACGGGATATAGACTACTTAATTACTTATTTTTACAATTAATTTGTTTTTTATATTCACACCCGAGGCATAATATCTTGCGCAACCGTTCGCGCTGTGCTAGAATATATGATATTCGCAGGGGGAAGGAGGGAGAAAGACCTTATGGATTATATTCGTTTGATTGAAGAAGAGCAGATGAAAAAAGATATACCGATTTTCCGGCCCGGCGACACGCTGAAAGTACATGTTAAAATCGTCGAAGGCTCGCGTGAGCGCATTCAGGTTTTTGAAGGTGTAGTGATCAAAAGACGGGGGGACGGGCTGCGGGAAACTTTTACCGTGCGCCGCGTCACAAACGGCGTCGGGGTGGAAAGGACGTTTCCGCTGCACTCGCCCAGGATCGACCGGCTGGAGCTGGTGCGCCGGGGCATTGTGCGCAGAGCCAAACTTTACTATCTGCGCGGGCTTTCCGGCAAAGCGGCTCGTATCCGCGAACGGCGCTAGAGATTCCCTAGTAGAATGATCCAATGATCCAATGGTATCCCGGCCATATGGCCAAAACCGGTCATAAAATCACAGAGCAGCTGTCGTGGATGGACGCCGTGCTGGAATTAACGGATGCCCGCGCGCCGGACAGCAGCCGCAGTCCGCTTTTGCGGGAAATGCTGCGGGGCAAGCCCCGGCTGCTCATTCTCAACAAGGCGGATCTGGCCGACCCCGGCCGTCTGCAAGCTTGGACGGCGGGTCTGGGCGGCGAATATCCGGCGCTGGAGACAAGCGCGGCCACCGGACAGGGCATAGGTCGTATCGCGCCGGCGCTGGATAAATTGCTGTGCGCGCGCCGGGAAAAAGATTTGGCTCGCGGTCTCCGCCCCAAGCCCTGGCGGATCATGGTGGTCGGTATCCCAAATATTGGAAAATCATCTTTGATCAACCGCCTGACCGGGGGGGCGCAGGCTAAAACCGGCAATAAGCCCGGAGTGACCCGCGGCCCTCAATGGATAAAACTGCGTGACCGTCTGGAATTGCTGGACACGCCGGGAATACTGTGGCCAAAATTCGAGGATGAGGAAACAGGGCGCAAACTGGCGGCGACAGGAGCAATCAGAGACGAAGTTTTTGACACTGAGGAATTAGCGGAGTGGCTTCTGCGTTTTCTCCGCCGGCATTACTCCGACCGGCTGCGGGTCTGCTACGGCGGCGAGCCGCCCGCCGACAGTCTGGAGAGCGTCGGCCGCCGCCGCGGCTGCCTGACGTGCGGAGGGGAAGTGGATACTCTCCGGACGGCGCAAACTTTGCTCAAGGAATTCCGGGCGGGAAAAATCGGCCGGGTCACCTTGGATTAAGGGGAATATATGGATTTCGCGGCGGAAAATTTGCTGCGGCAGCAAGGATTTACCGCGGTGGCGGGAGTGGACGAGGCCGGGCGCGGCCCGTTAGCCGGGCCGGTGACGGCCGGAGCGTGCGTGCTGCCGCCGGCTTATGACCCGAGCGCCCTGAACGACTCGAAAAAACTGAGCGCCGCGCAAAGAGAGCGCCTGAACGCCGAAATACGGGCGGGCGCCGTTTCGTGGGCTGTGGGCTGGGCCGACGCCGCGGAGATCGATTCTTTGAACATATTGCAGGCGGCTAAATTGGCTATGACGCGCGCGCTGGACGCCTTAGACCCGCCGCCGGACTATGTGCTGATTGACGGCCGGGATCGTTTGGCGCTTGCCGTGCCGCAGCGCGCGCTGATTGGCGGGGACGGGATATGCGCCAGCATAGCGGCCGCCTCGATTTTAGCCAAGGTGGAACGAGACGCTTATATGATCCGGTTGCATCAGACTTACCCGTTCTACGGGTTTGACCGGCATAAAGGCTATGGCACAAAAGTCCATCTGCAAGCGCTGGCCGCCCACGGACCCTGCCGCGAGCACCGGCGAAGTTTCGCGCCGGTGCGGCTGGCGGAGGCGGGGAGCCTTTTCGCGGACGGGCAGCCGGACCAGGAGACAAAAGATCTCGGGACGCGCGGGGAGAGCATCGCCGCCGCGTATTTGCGCGCGGCCGGTTTATCCATACTTGAGCGTAATTATCGCGCGCGCGGCGGCGAAATAGATATCATCGCCCAGGACGGGGAAACGCTCGCTTTTATCGAGGTCAAAACCCGTCTTTCCAGCCGGAGCGGCCGGGCGGCGGAAAATTTGACGCGCGCCAAGCTGAAAAAGATGGAGTTCGCGGCTTTGTGTTACCTGAAAGAAAAAAACTATGAGGAATGGCCCGTCATGCGCTTTGACGCCGTGACCGTGGAGCGGCGCGGTGCGGAGACGGTGACGGAATGGTTAAAAGGGCTTCACATGTAATGAGAAAGTGTTTGAGGTGCGCATGAGTTTTCAACGGCTGCTGGAGCAGGGCTATGTGATCTTGGACGGGGCGATGGGCACCGTCCTGCAGCGGGAGGGCCTGAAGGCGGGCGAAATGCCGGAGCGTCTCAATATAACGGCGCCGGAACGCATAGCCGCCATCCACCGCGATTATGCCGCCGCCGGCGCGCAGGTGCTGTACGCGAATACTTTCGGCGCCAACGCCTGCAAACTCGGGAGCGTTTTATCGGACGGCGCGGATATAAGCGCGGCGGTATGGGAAACGGTGACGGCCGGCGTGCGTCTGGCGCGGGAAGCCGCGGGCGGGCGGGCGCTTGTCGCCTTGGACGTCGGGCCGTTGGGGGAATTGCTGGAGCCGCTGGGCACGATGTCCTTTGAAACGGCCTACGCGATATTCAAAGAGCAGGTATTGGCGGGCGCGGCGGCCGGCGCCGACCTCGCCACGGTGGAGACGATGACCGATCTCGGGGAAATGCGGGCGGCCGTCCTCGCCGTGCGAGAAAACAGTGATCTGCCCGTTATCGCCACGATGTCGTTTGAAGCGGGCGGCCGCACGTTCACCGGCGTCAGCGCCGCCGCCGCCGCCCTGACTTTGACGGGACTCGGCGTCTCGGCTCTCGGTCTCAACTGTTCGCTCGGCCCGGAGGAAGCGGCGGCCATAGTGGAGGAATTCGCCCGTTGGACGCATTTGCCTCTCGTGGTCAAGCCGAACGCCGGACTGCCCGATCCGGGCGGCGGGGGTTACAGCCTGTCGGCGGCGGAGTTCGCGGCGCGGCTCAGCCGCCTGACGGAATTGGGGGCTCAGGTGCTGGGCGGTTGCTGCGGCACGACCCCGGAGGCCATCCGGGCCCTGCGTGCGGCGCTGCGGGACCGGCCCTGGACTCCGCGCGCGGCGGCGGCTCCGCCGGCGGCGGTATGCAGCGCGACGAAGGTCGTGGCTCTGGACGGTATACGCGTTATCGGGGAAAGAATCAACCCCACAGGCAAAAAAAAGCTTAAAGAAGCTCTGTTGAACCACGACACGGATTTTATCCTCAGCGAAGCCATGAGGCAATGCCAAGACGGCGCCGACATCCTCGACGTCAACGTCGGGACGCCCGGTATCGACGAAAAAGAGACGATGAGACGCGTGGTCAAAGCCCTGCAAAGCGTGACGGACGCGCCGCTGCAGATCGACTCCACCGACCCGGAGGTCATAGAAGCGGGATTGCGTCTCTGCCACGGCAAGGCGATCATCAATTCCGTCAGCGGCGACGAAACCGCGCTGACGCGGATTTTACCGCTGGCGCGCCGCTACGGGGCGGCGGTGGTCGGCCTGACGCTGGATGAGCGCGGCATCCCGACCGCGGCGGCGGAACGCGTGGCTATCGCCGCCCGTATTTTGGAGCGCGCGCTGGCCTGCGGCATCCCTGCCCGGGATGTTTACATCGACTGTCTGACGCTTACTGTTTCCGCCGAACCGGACGGAGCGGAGGAAACGCTGCGGGCGCTGACCGCCGTCCGGGAAGAACTGGGGCTCAAGACTTTGCTGGGCGTGTCCAATATATCGTTCGGACTGCCGGAAAGACCGCTGCTCAACAGGACTTTTCTCGCCATGGCGCTTGGCCGGGGGCTGGATCTGCCG